>CAYXLY010000170.1:0-9094 GCA_964466005.1 uncultured Spirochaetaceae bacterium
CGGGCCGCCTCCTCGCCGAGCGCTTCGGAGCCTCGGGCGTGCGGACGGGGATCGCGGAGATCGGGGTCCTCCAGACCTCGCTCCTCGGTCGGGCCGCTCGCGATCTCCGAACGCCCCTCGGCGATGTCACGAGCGGCCCGACCGAGGAGCAGCCCGACGAGATCCTGCGGCCTGCCGCCGAGATCATGGGGAAGCTCGAGATCGACCTCGGTCTCGTCACGCCCGTCATCCAGTACGCGATGATCGACAACGCCTTGCGGGCCTCCGAGGGCCAATCGATCGCGGACCACCGGGCGGAGCTCGGCGCCCTCTGGGCGGACTTCAATCGCGTCGCGGTCGACAACCCCGACGCGTGGCACCGCGAGCCGATGAGCGCCGAGGCGATCTGCGAGCCGGGCCCCTCGAATCGGCTGCTGGCCTTCCCATACACGAAGTGGCTGGTCTCGCAATGGAACGTGAACCAGGCCGGCGGACTGATCCTCTGCAGCCTCGAGAAGGCTCGGAGCCTGGGGCTCGATTCCAGCCGCTTCGTCTACCCGCTGACCGTCGTCGACTGCGAGCACATGGTCACGCTGAGCGAGCGTCGCGAGCTCCACCGCTCTCCCGGCTTTCGCGCCGCGGGCGAGCGCATGGCGGCGCATCTCGGGCGGGAGCCGGCGGAGATCGAGCATCTCGAGCTCTACAGCTGCTTCCCGGCCGCCGTTCGCGTCCAGCAGCGGGAGCTCGGCCTCGATCGCACGCGTCGCGCGACGCAGACGGGCGGAATGACCTTCGGAGGCGGGCCGCTCAACAACTTCGTCCTGCAGGGCTGGGTGAAGATGGTGGAGACGCTGCGAGGGGATCCCGGCAGCAGCGGACTCGTGACGGCCATCAGCGGTCTTCTCACGAAGCAGGGCGTCAGCGTCCTGGGACCCGAGCCGATTCGACCCTTCCTCTTCGACGACGTGACCCGCGAGGTGGCGGAGAGGGATCGGCCCATGCCCGTCCATCCGGAGATCCGAGGACGGGCCCGCGTCTCGAGCTACACGATCGGGGCGATCGGGGCAGCCCGGGACGGGGTCGCGCTCGTCTGTGATCTCGAGGATGGGCGCCGGTCGCTCCGGGTCGTCGATGATCCGCAGCAGGCAGCGCGAGGCCTGCACGAGGAGCTCTGCGGGCGCGAGGTCGAGCTGGGAGAGGGCGACGCCTTGCGCTGGATCTGAGCGGCCTCGAAGGGTGTGCTGCAGGGATGCGCCGAGCCCGAGGCCAGCGGCTCTCGGGCGACGAAAGGCGACGAAGGCCGACGAAACAAGACGCAGGCCGATGCCGGTCGAGGAGAGCGGGAGATGGGAAGGCTGGAGGGAAAGGTCGCGCTGGTGACCGGTGCGGCCCAGGGAACGGGTGCCGTCATGGCGAGGCTCTTCGCGGAAGAGGGCGCACGCGTCGTCCTGGCAGACGTCCAGGACGAGGCCGGCCGCGAGCAGGCCCGCGAGATCGGGGATGCGGCGCGCTTCGCGCATCTCGACGTCCGCCTCGAGGCGGATTGGCGCCGAGCGGTCGATCAGACCGTCGAGTCCTTCGGCGGCATCGACGTGCTCGTCAACAACGCGGCCGTGCTCCTGCTGGCTGCGCTCGACGAGACGAGTCCCGAGGACTTCCTGCGCATCGTTTCCGTGAACCAGCTCGGTCCCTTCCTCGGCATGCGGGCGGTGCTCGAGCCGATGAAGGCCCGGGGCGGAGGCTCGATCGTCAACGTCTCGTCGACGGACGGATTGAAGGGGATGAACGGCGTGTCGGCCTATGCCTCGAGCAAGTGGGGCGTGCGCGGGCTCACGAAGTCCGCCGCCGTCGAGCTCGGTCGCTACGGCATCCGGGTGAATGCCCTCTGCCCCGAGGCGGGCAACCCGAACATGAGCGCCCCCTTCATTCCCGGAAGCCCCGACCTCCGGGACGTGCCGCATCGGATGATGCAGGCCATCCTGAAGGCGCCCCCGGAGGTCCCCGCCGCCAGTCGACTGCTCGACGTCGCCCGGATGGCCCTCTTCCTGGCCTCCGACGAGAGCCTCTCGTGTACGGCGGCGGACTTCGTAGTCGATGCGGGGCTGACGGCCTGCCAGCTCCAGAAGGGGGCGCCCAGCGCTTGAGGTCGCGGTCCCCGTGAGCCGGCCGGGCGCCACCCGGGCGATGCCCGGGCCGGGGCACGTCCCGGGTGGCTCCCGGCCCGTGCCCAGCCCGTGCCCGGGCTTCTGCCCGGACCTCTGCGCGGGCCTCTGCGCGGGCCTCTGCGCGGGCCTCTGCGCGGGAGAGTCGCGCGGGCGCCCGCTGAATCGACTAACGTGCCGAGCTTCCGGTCCGGCGCTCGCGCCGGACCGCGGCGAGGGCCAGTCCCATGCCGAGCAGCAATCCGGTGCCCGGCTCCGGGACGATCGTCCAGGTGCCCGGGGTGAAGATGCGGGTCCCCGAGTCGACCACGCCGAAGAGCAGGAACTGCTCCCCCCGATCGCGCGTCTCCGAGCCGAAGTTGACGGTCCGGATCGTGTTGCGCGATCCGCTCGGGGACGTCGAGAGGATGATCTGCCAGGCGACGATGTCGCCGAGACCGTCCGTGGAGACCTGGAAGACCGTCTGGCCCAGCGGCGTCGTCTCGTCGAAGGCCTGACGGCCATCACTGAAGTCGAAGCCGAGCACGTCGCCCGTGATCACGTCGCCGTCGAGATTCGGGGCCAGCTCGCTCGCGAGCTCGAAGGTGCCCTCGACCCGGTCCGCGCTGGTGTACGAACCGGGGATCGCCGGCGTGTCGGTGAACCGATCGAACGCATTGCCCTGATAGCGATAGATGGCGGCAGAGGCCACGCTCGAGGCGCCGAGGGCGGCGAGCAGTCCGAGTACGCCTGCGGTCCGGATCACAGCTCCCAGACGTCGAGCGCCGGCCGGGCGTCGAGGATCGAGCGACCCGAGCGTCGCCAGGGACGAGAGAGAAGAAAGAAAAGAACGACTGTGCACGACCATCCTCCGGTGAATCCACTTCGTCCTCCTCGAGCGAGGAGAACACAGCAGCAGCATCGATTCGAGAAATCGATTGGCGAAATGAGCGCGAGCATGAGCCCGCCCGGATGAACGGCCGTGTGCCGTCATCCCCTTCCCGGGTCCCACGATGCAATACGCGGCCGTCCGCCGTCAAGACGTTTCGAGAGGAGATCTCGGAGATGATCCGGCATCAGAAAACCGCTCTGCGCATCGGAGAAGAGGCCCACGGCGATCGGGCGGGTTCGCTAGGCTCCTCGGCTTCGGATCGAGGCGAAGTGTCTCGATCGGGACCGGGGTCGAGGCGGAGCGAGCGGTCTCCATGGATTCTTCACGAGGTGTGAGGCGGGGTGTCCAACGACATCCCTTCCTCTCCAGGCTGGGACTCTTCGTTGTGGCCTGCCTCGTCGGTCTGGGCACGCTCGAGCTGGCGGCGCGCCTGCTGCCCGCTCCCCGATACCATCGCGAGCCGCTCGAGCTGGACCCCGAGCTCGGCTTTCGAGGCATTCCCGGTCACCGTGCGTCCTACGTCGACGACCGGGGGCCGTTCGAGCTCGTCCTGAACGAGGACGGGTTCCGGGACGAACGGCTCGCTTCGGGAGATTCGCGAGAAGAGAAGGGAGAGGACGAGCGGCGCGTCGTCTTCATCGGGGACTCCTTCCTGGTCGGACTCGGGCTCCGGGAGTCGGACTTGCTCCCTTCGCGGGTGGCCTCGCGGCTGCGCGCGGACCCTGGGATCGCTGGATTCGGCCCGGAGGACCGGGTGGAGGTCCAGAACCTCTCGATCATCGATTCCGGAACCGCCCAGCAGCTGCTCGTCTTTCGATCCCGATCCCGATCCGAGCGCCTCGCGCCAGACCGCGTCGTGGTCGCCCTCTATCCCGCCAACGACGTCGTGAACAACTCTCTGGCGCTGGCCGGTCGGACCTCCGTCAGTCCGGGCGACCTCGTGCGACCCTACCTCGTGCTGGAGGAGGGCCGCTGGCACCGACGCTATGTCCATCCCTGGAGGGCCTTGCTCCGGAACCGCTCCGATCTCTTCGCCCACGTCGAGCACCGGCTCGTGACGCTCGGAACGCGCTGGGGAATCGAATGGCTCGATCCCTGGCCGCGTCGTCTGGGACAGATCGAACGACTGACGCGGCATCGACCTCCGGAGCCCTGGCTCGAGATCTTCACCGAGCCCCGCCCCGACTCCGAGTGGGCCGAGGCGTGGGACGGGACATTCGATCTGCTCCGCGCCTTCCGGAGCGAGGTCGCGGAGATCGGCGCGGAGCTGCTCGTCGTCGTGATCCCGAGCCAGCTCCAGGTCGAGCGCACGGCGCGCTCGGTGGCCCTCGATCATCAGACGCGTCGCGTCTCCGGAAGCGCGTTGGGTCGATGGCTCGACTGGAGCCTTCCGGAGAAGAGGCTCGCCTCCTTCTTCGCGGAGGCGGGAATCGAGTCGGTCTTCCTGCTCGAGCCTCTGCGGGCCGCGGCCCGGGCGGGCGCCTCCACCTACGATCTGACTGGTCATCTCTCGGCGGAGGGGCATCGCGTGGCTGCCGAAGCCCTCCTCGAGAGATGGCAGCAGGAGGACTCCGCGGTGGAGAGCCCGGCCGCGGAGAGTCCGGCCGTGGAGAGCTCGACCGAGGAGAACTCAGCCGCCCGGATCCGGGCAGCGGAGAGTCCGGGCGGCGCGAGCCCGGAGCCGGGAGGCGCTCGGGATCGCGTCGATCGGGCGGCAGCGACCCCGGTCTGGACGCAGCCCGCGGATCGGCTGGCCGCGGCATTCGGCGCGCAGGGCGTGGCCGACTTCCGACGGGGGGCCCATGGCCAGATCCTGGGAGACGGATGGGGACCCTGGCAGCCCGGCGGCGACGATCAGCCGGCAGGACGCTGGATGCTGGGCCGCGCGCTCGCGGTCCTGCCCGTCGCCGGAGAGAGCCTCTTCGTCCGGGGCTGGATTCCCGCCGGCAGTGGTCCGGTCTCCCTGAGCCTCGAGCTTCCGGCGGTCGGAAGACGCGCCTTCCACCTTCCCGAGCCGGGGGCCTTCTCGATCGAGATCCCGGTCCCGAGCGATCTCGGGATCCCGACCGTGGATGGCTATGTCCCCTTCGTCCTCGCGCCCGTGAAGACGGGGATCCTGGAGACTCCGATTCTCGTACAGGCGATCGGCTTCCGTTAGCCAGCGGAGGGTCGGGCCAGGCGGTCGAAGCCCATCGGAATCCCTCCGGCCTCGCGTATGCCGCGACGCTCGGGAGAGCGGACGCTCCATGGAGTGACGCGACTCCAGGGAGCGTCCTGCTCGTCGGACTCCGCCTGGCCTCAGCTCGCGCTGCGTCCGTGTCGCCGACGCAGGGCGGCGTAGAGCCCGCCGATGGCGAGCAGCGAGGCACCCAGCATCAGCGAGGGACCGGGCTCCGGCGTGAACGTCATGTTCAGGATGTTCAGCGTCGAGGAGTTCTGGTTCGCGAAGACCCGATGCGAGGTCGCGCCCGAGACCAGGGTGATGTTGCCGCGACCGAAGGCGTCGCGGCTATCGGTGCCGGTGGCGACGAGCGTCGTGTTGCCGGGCTGACCCTGGTTCGTCTCGACGTTCATGATCGAGATCTGGCCCGTGGTGTGCGGGAAGCCCCAGTTGAGGTTCTGATCCTGCGGAATGAAGATGTTCGGCGTCGACGGGCCGATCGACGTGATCTTGTTGGCCGTGGGGTTCGTCATGAAGCCGATGTTGGCCGGGCCGCTCTGGAGATAGTCGCTGTCGAGGAACGCATAGCCCGCTCCTCCGACCTGGAAGCGCAACGAGGTCACCCCCGCCGTGCCGATCGGCTGATGGGCGACGATCGGGACCATCTGGGTACCGCCGGTGGTGGCGATGATCACGCTGACGAAGCCGCTTCCGTTCAGCAGGACCGCCATGGTGCCGCCGAAGTTGTTGGCGCCGTTGCCCGAGTACTGGACGATGCCGTTGTAGGCGCCGGGGCCCGTGCTGGCGTTGGAGTTCGTGCAGTTGGTGACGAAGCCGATCTTCGTGAGCGTGGCGCCGGCGCCCGTGACGGGACCGGGACAGAAGGCGAAGGCCGGGCCGAGTCGTCCCGTCTGGTTGGTCCAGGCATCCGCGCGCAGGACCCGGTCGGGAGAGTCTCCGGGCGTGCCGGGTCCCTCTTCGGTGGCCGGGGCGAAGACCTCGAAGAAGGTCTGGAGCTGGACGACGGTCGGCACGATGGGGAGCAGGTTGGTGCTCGGCGTATTGAGCTTGTTCTGTCCGAAGACGCCCGGTGCGAGCATGATCGAGGCGGGACCGCCGAGGTTGAATCCGATGGAGACGTTGGCCGTCCCGCCGATCACGGGAATGCCGCCGGCGGCCGGCTTGAAGTTGGTGAGGCAGCCCGTCGTCGCCTCACACGGGAACTGGGGCTGGGGACCGCCGTTCTGGGGAATGTCGATCAGGGGACCGCGATTCGAGAACCACTCCCCCGTCATCTGCAGATTCAGCTGCTGGGCCGAGGCCACGCTAGCCAGCGAAAGCATCAACAGGACCGCTGTCAGCATCTTCGAGACTCGCACCATGATCTCGCTCTCCCTTCTACCTACGTTGTCGTCTTCTCGTGTCGTCCATCCATTGTGTCGTGCATCCGGATCCATCTCCGTTCGCAGCATCGATCCGGACTCCGTTCCCGACGGCATCGGGGACCTCGGATCACCGTATCAGAAACCTACACGCGGTTGAGTCTTTTTCTGACTCGCATTCGTGGCTTTGGGACATCGACGAGGAGATCGATAGGGAGAGGTGAAGAGCCCGTAGCGCGATGCCTACTCTTCAAGCAGGGGAATCAAAGACGGAGCGAGTGGGCGCCGGGCGCAGTGGCCGTTGGGGCGGGCCTCCCTGGTCGGGACGCCGGTGGGGCAAGCCCGGAGCCCTCGAAGCAGAAAGGCCCCGGGATCGATTCAATCGATCCCGGGGCCTTCTGTCTCTCGCGGTCCTGAGGGTGGGCATTGTCCCTGCCCTCATTGGCCGCTCCGGCATCCTGGGACGCCTTCGTCCCGACGCCTCGTAGGCCTGGCTCAGGCCCGCGCGCGACCCCGCCGACGCATGGCGACGTAGAGTCCGCCGATGGCCAGCAGCGAGGCGCCCAGCATGAGCGAGGGGCCCGGCTCGGGCGTGAACGTCATGTTCAGGATGTTCAGCGCCGCGAAGCTCTGGTTGGCGAAGACCCGGTAGGAGGTCGCTCCCGAGACCAGCGTGATGTTGCCGCGACCGAAGGCGTCTCGGCTATCCGTGCCGGTGGCGACGAGCGTCGTGTTGCCGGGCTGCCCCTGGTTCGTCTCGACGTTCATGATCGAGATCTGGCCCGTGGTGTGCGGGAAGCCCCAGTTGAGGTTCTGATCCTGCGGAATGAAGATGTTCGGCGTCGACGGGCCGATCGACGTGATCTTGTTGGCCGTGGGGTTCGTCATGAAGCCGATGTTGGCCGGGCCGCTCTGGAGATAGTCGCTGTCGAGGAACGCATAGCCCGCTCCTCCGACCTGGAAGCGCAACGAGGTCACCCCCGCCGTGCCGATCGGCTGATGGGCGACGATCGGGACCATCTGGGTACCGCCGGTGGTGGCGATGATCACGCTGACGAAGCCGCTTCCGTTCAGCAGGACCGCCATGGTGCCGCCGAAGTTGTTGGCGCCGTTGCCCGAGTACTGGACGATGCCGTTGTAGGCGCCGGGGCCCGTGCTGGCGTTGGAGTTCGTGCAGTTGGTGACGAAGCCGATCTTCGTGAGCGTGGCGCCGGCGCCCGTGACGGGACCGGGACAGAAGGCGAAGGCCGGGCCGAGTCGTCCCGTCTGGTTGGTCCAGGCATCCGCGCGCAGGACCCGGTCGGGAGAGTCTCCGGGCGTGCCGGGTCCCTCTTCGGTGGCCGGGGCGAAGACCTCGAAGAAGGTCTGGAGCTGGACGACGGTCGGCACGATGGGGAGCAGGTTGGTGCTCGGCGTATTGAGCTTGTTCTGTCCGAAGACGCCCGGTGCGAGCATGATCGAGGCGGGACCGCCGAGGTTGAATCCGATGGAGACGTTGGCCGTCCCGCCGATCACGGGAATGCCGCCGGCGGCCGGCTTGAAGTTGCCGAGGCATCCCGTCGTCACGGCACAAGGAGATTGGAACTGAGGGCCCCCGTTCTGGGGAATGTCGATCAGGGGGCCTCGGTTCGAGAACCAATCCCCCGTCATCTGCAGGTTCAGCTGCTGGGCCGAGGCCGCACTCGCCAGCGACAGCATCAGGAGGACCGCAGTCCACATCTTCGTGACTCGCATGAGCTCTCTCCTTGCTCTGGAGCCCGAACGATTCGGGCTCGCCTCCCGGTGTGACCGGGCGCCTCGAATCACCCTATCAGAACCGTACACAGAGATGAGTCCTTATTTTCGGACTCGTCCCCCGCACCCGGCTGTGTACTGCGGGTGGAAGAGTTATGTGGCGTTATGCCCGCGATGCCCAGAGCTTTCTCCGGACCTAGATTGGTCGGATCGGCGGTCGGTCCGGTCCGGAGACTGCGCGGAAAGTGCAGCCTCGACAACACGCACGCGAGAGGGGCTGAAGGGGCTGACGAGAACGGAGAGTGGGAGGCGTACGATGCGGAGACCGCATGGCTGCGGGGCCCGGCCCCCCTGGGTCCAGAGCCTGGGGCGGCCGCAGCCTGGGAAGACTGCGAGGGTGGGGACGAAGCAAAGAGGCCCCGGAATCGAGTGTCTCGAGTCCGGGGCCTCCATGGACGTCCCGATCCGGCCGGAGCCGTCCGGTGGTCGTCTCGCGATCAGGCCGTGCCGCGTTCGTGTCGCCGACGCAGAATGGCGTAGAGCCCGCCGATGGCGAGCAGCGAGGCACCCAGCATCAGCGAGGGACCGGGCTCCGGCGTGAACGTCATGTTCAGGATGTTCAGCGTCGAGGAGTTCTGGTTCGCGAAGACCCGATGCGAGGTCGCGCCCGAGACCAGGGTGATGTTGCCGCGACCGAAGGCGTCGCGGCTATCGGTGCCGGTGGCGACGAGCGTCGTGTTGCCGGGCTGACCCTGGTTCGTCTCGACGTTCATGATCGAGATCTGGCCCGTGGTGTGCGGGAAGC
>CAYXLY010000171.1:0-9094 GCA_964466005.1 uncultured Spirochaetaceae bacterium
GGGAAAGGTCGCGCCGATGCAGAGGGTGACCGGCAGGAGCAGCAGGCCCGCCGCGGCGGCCCCCGGCGCGGGGGACGACGGCGAGGCGCCCACCGCCTGCGCGAGACGGGGCAACAGGTCGGCGCCCCGGAAGGCCAGGAAGGCGAGCAGCCCCGTTCCGAGCTGAGCGAGGATGAAGCCGCGGGCGGCCGACTCGCGGGTGCGCGCGAAGCGCGAGGCGACGGCGCTCCCGAGCGCGATGCCCAGAAGGAAGCTCGAGAGCATGGACGCGAAGGCGGCGGTACTCCCCCCGAGCACGTGGCCCAGCAAGCGGGTCCAGAGGACCTCGTACACGAAGGAGACCGCGCCCGAGAGGGTCATGGCGGGCAGGATCCAGTGGAACCGCACGCCCTCGCGGTGGACGGCCTCGTCGACGTGCACCCCGGTGAGGCCTCGGGCGAGCGCGGCGGCACCGAGAAAGACGACGACGTTGCCGGCGACTCCGACGTGAACCGTCTGTCGCAGGCCGAGCTCGGGGAGGAAGAAGAAGGCCGCCGACAGGGTTCCGGCGATCGCGCCGAAGGTGTTCACGGCGTAGAGCACGCCGACTCGAGGCCCGATCTGCGACTCCTCGTGCACCGCATAACGAGCCAGCAGCGGAAGCGTGGCTCCCATCAGCGCGGTCGAAGGGAGCAGGACGAGGAAGGCGCCGAAGAGGTGGAAGAGCGCGGTCGTGAGAGCCATCGTCTCGGGCGGGGCGTCCAGGCCGCCCGCGACCGCGAGATAGATCCGCTGGACGCCCCGGATGCCGAGGGGCACGGCGAGCGCGCAGATCGCGATGCCCAGCTCGAGCAGGCCGTAGGTCAGGACCGGCCGGGTCAGGCGTCGGACGAATCGGGCCGCCGCCGCCGCGCCGAGCGCGAGGCCGGCCATGTAGGCGGCCAGGACGGCGACGACCGCCAGCTCCGACGTGCCGAACAGGAATGCGAACTCGCGCGTCCAGGCAGTCTGATAGAGCAGGGCGGCGAAGCCCGAGACGAAGAAGCAGACGAGCAGCAGGACGAAGCGGAGTTCCATGGCGTGTCTGACGATCCGATCCTGGCGGGAGATCCGATCCCCGCGTGAGGGACTCGCTGCGAGGAGCCGCCTCGCGCGCGAACGGCTGGTGTAGCGCGGTCCGACGCTCCGCGCCGGAAGAGGGCCGTCGGACCGGCGGGTCCGGTCCGGAGGGCTTCGGTTCTGCGTGTCGGCGTGCCGTCCTGCTGGCGTGAGAGACGGATCTCAGGGCGTGTACCAGATGGGAGAGGTCCAGGCGCGCTCCTGGATCGTCCTCTCGGTGCTCTCCGCGCAGCACGCCTCCAGTCCCTCTCCGATCGTGGCGGGGTCGTCACAGCGGACCCCGGCTTCATTGCAGGCGTACTGGTTCCAGCGACAGGTCGGATTCTCGACGACGCGGCTGTAGTAGAGGGCGCGTTCGTCGGGATCGAAGTCGGGGTCCCGCCAGACGCTGCAGAGCTCGTCGGCGCCCGCGCCGCGGGGCTCGCAGGTGGCCAGGTCCACGCTCGCGCCATTGTCCGGATCCCCGGCCACGTCGTAGACCGCCTCGCGCGCACTGCCGTCTTCGACCCATTTCTTGATGATCTGGATCCGCTGCAGGGGCGTTCCGGGATGGTCCGGCAGGCCCGCGTCGCGAGCCGCCCAGACCGCGAAGCTCGGCGCCGCGCCGTCGGCGGGCCTGCCGAGGTCGCCCCCCATCGGCACGCCACGCGCATAGCCGGTCTCGACGAGATCGGCCCGCCCACAGAGATCCTCGGGGAGATCCCAGCCGCCGAAGAAGCGAACGGCCATGCGGGGCCCGCTGGTTCCGTAGGTCTCCTTTCTCTTCATGGCGGCGAAGAGCGCGTCACGGGAGTTCTCCTCCGCCCAGATCACGGCCAGCCCGCCCGGGTTGTACTCGATCACGTCGAGCAGGCCGGGCGGAAGCGAGTCGCCGACAGGCAGTCCGGCGCCGCCTCCGCCCTCGAAGTCCTCCTCGGCGGTGAAGCCGGGCGTGCCGAGATGTGAGTCCGTGCTGCCGATGAATCCGAGCTTGTAGGGATTCACGCCGATCTTCTCTTCCTGCTCGAGTCCCAGCCCGAGGGCGTGACGGACGAAGTTCGCGGGATGGCTCCCGCCCCGCTCCGAGGCGCGGAAGCGACCCGTCATGGTGTCGTAGGGCAGGAGCTCGAAGGTGCAGAGCTCGTCGGGGGTATCGACGCCCCGGCGGCACTCCGAGTCGCCCTTGTGCTGCATGATCTCGACCAGGGGCTCGCTCGCCGCGCGGAGCTCGGCATCCGCGCGCGTCAGGGGCGCCCCCTCCTCGTTCACCGGCGCGAACATCAGCCCCCCGCTGAGATTGGAGTTGTGCGGGATCGCCAGGAACTCGCAGCCCTGGTCGTCGATCGGACACTGCGCCGACAGGTCCCGCCAGAGGGCCCAGGGGGTCGGAGAGTCCACGGCGTTCACGGGCAGCGCCGGAACCTGGTCGTTCCGGAAGACCACGTTCCGATGGAGGTTCCGACCGTCGGGAGCCGAGGTCCACTCGTAGGCGATGAAGCTCGTGAAGGAGCAGGCCGCGCTGCGATCGTAGGCCTCCTCGGCCGACTGCTGCATGTCGATCCAGGGGCCCGACGCCGCCTGACGGCAGATCGAGCCGTCCTCGCCGCAGAAGACGTGGCGCGCGCTGCCCGGCTTCATGCCCACCCTCCCGTTCATGACGAAGAAGGCGATGCGCGGCCAACGCCGGTAGACCCGACACACGATGGAGTCGTAGCCGGCGGCGTCGGGCGTATTGCAGATCCGGGTCTCTCCGAAGAACTCCGCGTGGTCCGTCACGCCCGCGAAGTCGAGCGGGCGGCGCAGACGCGCCGTGCGGCCGGGCGTGCCGTCCTCGCCCCAGGGCTGCAGTCCGATGCGCTCGCCCCTTGCGAAGGCGTAGGCCTCGCGCGGGGTCGTGCGCGTGCCCTGGGTGCTCGCATCGAGCGAATAGCGGGTGTGGACGTGCAGGTCCCCGAAGAAGGGGCGCCGCAGGGGGTCGTGATCCGCGCAGGGCTCACGCGTCTCCGTCCGCTGGAAGGAGGTCCGCTGGAAGGAGGTCTGCTCGAAGGACGTCCTCTGGGAGCCGTCGGCGGCGGAGGGGCTCGCGAGCCCGGGCTGGATCGGGCCCTCCCGGGAGGCCACGGAGGCGTCGTCGGGACTGGCTTGCCCGGAGTCCGACTCGGGGCTGGCCGCGCGCGCCGCCGCGATCGGGGCGAGCAGCGCGAGTGCGAGGACCGACGGGAGCAGGAGGAGCGCGAGCTGCGCGCGCCCCGGACGCGAGCGGGGCCCCGGAGCTCCAGAGGGCCCTTCCGCGCTTCGGGACGCGCGTCGGCAGTCGGTGCCCGGGCGGGAGTCGGGCGGCGTCCGGGAGGGGGCCCGGACCTGCCGCATGGAATCCGGCCGGAGGGGATGAGGCGACGGGAGGCGTTCAATCAAGGATCTGGACCCAGCTCGAATGACGGCTCGCACTCGAGACCGGCGTCACGTAGACGTCGAAGCTCGAGAGCACCAGGAGGATGAGCGTGACCCCCGCGACGAAGCCGACGCTCGCCACCGCGCTCGTCTGGGCCGTGATCACGCGCAGGACACGCGCCGAGGACCACCAGAGCAGCAGGGGGTAGAGGACGGCCTGGACCGCGATGATCGGAAGCATGATGCGGGTGATCTCGCTGAAGCCATCCGCGAGGGTGATCGTCCCGAGGATCCCCGTCAGCATCACGATCCGGAGCGCCGGCGCGAACCCCCACTCCATGAGGAGGAAGGGCAGAGGCGCGAGGAGGAAGAGGGCGAGAAAGAGGAAGACATGCAGGACGCGACCGCTCGTCATGCGACCATGCTAACGAGGTCCCGACGGATGGTCACCCTCGCGGGCCTGGTGGCCCGTCTCCATCATGAGGCATCAGGGGACCTGTCCGGAAGGCGACGGCCTTCGGCGCCTCCGGTCTTCCGCGCGCCGACCTCCTCGGGAAGGGCCGGGCTCTCGGCCTGCCCGCCGAATTCATTCCGGTCTCGGATCGGCCGCCGGATCGCGTCCGGGAGGGCGGTCCGAGGCCGAATGAACCGGGACCGGGCGATGGTTTCCAACTCCATGATGCGTCGGGTCTCCCGAGAGAGGGCCCCGGCGAGGGGCTGGCCGGAGCGGATCCGCCACTGTCATGTCACAGATCGTCAGAACTGCGACGCAGTGCGCAATCGGGCACCGGTGGGCGTCTCGCGAGCGCCCGGAGACGACCGTGCGAGAGAAGGCGCGGTCGGTGCTTTGCCCCCGGCGACTCGCAAGACTTGGAGTGAAACCCAAAAAACCGCTTGGAAATTGACTTGAGATTCGAAAGAATACCGGGCGCGCCCCAGTTCGATTCGAGTGGTCGACCCGAAGACTTCCGACGTCTTCTTCCCGTTCCGTTCTCCGAACGGTCGGCCATTTCCCCGCGAGACTGGTACAAAGGGTGCCGTATGGCCCCCGGCGCACGCGATAGGCAATCGTCCTTCGCGCCGTCGTGGCGCGGATCGGGTTCGATCGCATTCGGATCGAGGAGAGATTGAATGACCAGCTTCAGGGCAACGGCGATCGGGCTCGCCAGTGCCGCCACCTGCCTCATGTCGCTCGCCGTCTCGGCGCAGCAGCTCGACGCACCCATCGAGCTGCGCGAAGAAGCCAACGCGGACGGCGCGGCTTCGCAGAAGCGCGTGGAGAAGATCGCGTCCGAGACGGACAGCCTCGTGGCCGAGTACCGGCTCACGAACAAGAAGATCGAGTCGTTGAACATCTTCAATCGACAGCTCCGCGCCGTCATCGACTCGCAGAACGAGGAGCTCGCCTCCCTGCAGCGTCAGATCGACGACGTCCAGGAGGTGGGGCGCGCGGTGACGCCGCTCATGCTCAAGATGATCGACTCGCTCGACAAGTTCGTCGCGCTCGACCTCCCCTTCCTTCCGGACGAGCGCAAGCAGCGCGTCGACGGCCTGCGCGTGCTCATGCGACGCTCGGACGTCGCGGATGCCGAGCGCTATCGCCGCATCCTCGAGGCCTATCAGGTCGAGAACGACTACGGACGCACGATCGAGGCCTACGCGGGGACCGTGCCGCGAGGCGAGGAGGAGGTGCCCGTGGACTTCCTGCGCGTGGGACGTCTCGGTCTGCTCTATCTGACCCGGGATGGCACCGAGGTCGGAGCCTGGGATCACGCCAACCGGCAGTGGGTCGAGCTCGATTCCAGCTACAAGAATGCGATCAGCGAAGGGCTTCGCGTGGCGAAGAAGCAGTCCGCCCCGCAGCTGATCCGTGTGCCGCTTCCGCGGCCTGAGCCGGCGCAGGGAGGACAGGGTTGATGACGGGCTGTAAGCGATCGGATTTCGTGAGGGCCTTCCTGCTGGCCACGTCGGTGGTGGCGATCGGAGCGGTCTGCCTCGCGCCGGCAGGGGTCCGGGCACAGGACGCGGAGCAGTCGGACGAGCCGACGCCCATGGTGATCGAAGGGCCGGAGCCCACGACCGCCGACGAGCTCCTCGAGGCGGTGCGAGAGGGCTGGGAGGTCGAGAAGGTCGAGGACGCGGAGCGGGAGCGGCGCTTCCGCAACGCGCAGGAGGACCAGCGACGGCTGCTCCAGGAAGCGAAGGCCGAGGAGGCCCGGGCCGAGGCGCTCAGTCAGGCCCTCGAGCGGGAGTACCAGGAGAAGGAGATCCGCATTGCGGAGCTCGAGGAGACCCTCGCCCAGAGGATGGGCAACCTCGGCGAGCTCTTCGGTGTGACCCGCCAGGTCGCCGGCGACACGCGGGGCAACCTCGAAGCTTCGATGACGAGCGCTCAGTTCTCCAACGAGCGGATCCGCTTTCTCGAGGAGCTCGGTCAGAGCAAGGAGCTGCCCTCGATCAGCAAGCTGGAGCGCCTCTGGGAGGAGCTCGTCCGTGAGATGGTCGCGCAGGGCAGTGTCGTGGAGTTTCCCGCCAAGGTCTACACGCCGAGCGGCATCGAGACCCGGGACGTCGTGCGGGCGGGCGTCTTCTCGGCGATCTCGGAGGGCGAGTATCTCCTCTGGGATCCGAACCAGCAGCAGCTCCAGGAGCTGAGCCGTCAGCCGCCGGCCCGCTTCACGGACACGGTGTCCTCGTATCTCCAGTCGGACGCCCCGCTGGCGGCGCTGGCCGTGGACCCGAGTCGCGGCTCCCTGCTGGCCGTGCTGATCGAGACCCGGACCCTGATCGAGCGTCTGCCCGAGGGTGGTCCGATCGGCTACACGGTCATCACGCTGGGCATCATCGCGGCGCTGCTGGCGATCGTGCGGCTGATCTGGATCTTCATCGTCGGCCGCAAGGTCGAGGCGCAGAAGAAGAACAGCCGTCCCGACAAGGGCAACCCGCTGGGCCGCGTGCTGGCCGTCGCTGCGGACAATCCCGAGATCGATCGGGAGCAGCTGGAGCTGATGCTGGACGAGGCCGTCCTGCGTGAGTCGTCGAAGCTCGAGAGCTTCGTCTGGCTCGTGCGCATCGTCTCGGTGGTGGCCCCGCTGATGGGTCTGCTCGGTACGGTCACGGGCATGATCGCGACCTTCCAGTCGATCACGCTCTTCGGAGCCGGCGATCCGCGGATGATGGCGGGCGGTATCTCGGAGGCGCTCGTCACGACCATGCTCGGCCTGGTGACGGCGATTCCGCTGGTGCTCCTGCACGCAGCGCTCGCCAACAACACCAAGAAGATCGTCGATACCCTCGACGAGCAGAGCGCGGGACTGATCGCGCGTCAGGAGTAGGACGGATCGATGCTGGACAGTCAAGCCGTACTCGACGTCCAGGCCTTCCTGGAGACCGGAGGGGGCGTCCTCACCTTCATCGGTGTCGTCACGCTCGTGATGTGAACGCTGATGCTGGAGCGATTCTGGTACTTCTATCGGGTCTTCCCGAAGGTCTCCGAAGACGTCCAGCGGCGGTGGCAGTCTCGGGAGGATCACGCCTCCTGGGACGCGCACCAGGTTCGTCGGCTGCTGGTCTCCGAGCTGCGGATGCAGCTCGAGGCCGGGCTACCCTATATCCGGGTCCTGGTCGCGCTCTGTCCGCTGCTGGGACTGCTCGGCACGGTGACGGGCATGATCGAGGTCTTCGACGTCATGGCGATCGCCGGCAGCGGCAACGCGAAGGCGATGGCCGGAGGCGTCTCGAAGGCGACGATCCCGACCATGGCCGGCATGGTGGCGGCCCTCTCGGGGCTGATCCTGTCGGCCCGGCTCGAGCAGTTCGCGGCGAACGAGGGCGAGCGTCTGGCCGATCGCCTCGAGATCGAACACGGAGGTGACTGATGCGCAGGCGTAGATCACAGGGAATGGATCAGGAGGCCGAGGTCGACCTCACGCCGATGCTCGACGTCGTCTTCATCATGCTGATCTTCTTCATCGTGACGGCCTCATTCGTGAAGGAGGTCGGGCTCGAGCTGAATCGTCCCGAGGGGGGCTCCACGAAGACGGTGACGGAGAACGAGAACATCTTCATCCAGATCACCAACGACGGCCTGATCTTCGTCGATCGTCGACCTGTCGACATCCGGGCGGTCCGGCCCAACATCGAGCGACTGCTGGCGGAGCGGCCCAAGGGGACGGTGGTCGTCGGCGCAGGAGAGGCCTCGTTCAACGGCCTGCTGGTCCAGGTGATGGATCAGGCCCGTCTGGCGGGCGCCGAGAACATCTCCCTGGCCGCGGAAGTGGTGGACTAGCTCATGGGTGCCGCTCGATTCCTCATTGCATTCGGTCTCGCGGCCTTCGTGACCTTCGGCCTCTTCTATCTCATGCAGACCCTGATCGGTGTCGAGGGAGAGCTCGACGAGAGCGAGAAGGTCAAGGTCGTGGACTTCGTACGCGTCCAGCGTTCGGAGGAGGTCAAGAAGAAGGATCGCGAGCCGCCCAAGAAGAAGAAGGTGGACGACGAGCCGCCGCCGCCCGACATGAACTTCGAGAGCGACGCGGCGCTCGATGGCGGCGGCATCGGAATCGCCGCGGCGGTCGAGTCCGGACTCGGGGGCCTCGACACCGGAGGAGGCTTCAGTATGGCCTCCGCGGATGGGGACGCCGTACCCATGGTTCGCGTGCCGCCCCAGTATCCGGAGCGCGCGCTCCAGCGCGGGATCGAAGGCCGGGTGCTCGTCGAGTTCACGATCAGCAAGTCGGGCTCGGTCAAGGATGCCAAGGTCATCGCCTACGAGCCGAGCACGATCTTCAACAAGGCGGCCGTCAAGGCCGTCATGCAGTGGAAATACAATCCCAAGATCGAGAACGGGAAGCCCGTGGAGCAGCGGGGCATCCGCATCGCGATCCCGTTCCGTCTCGGTAGCGAGACATCTTGAGGGACTCTCGAAGGGCCATGCGAGGGATCGAGGGGATGGGCAGGATGGAGCGTCAGGATTCCAGCGATGATCGTCTTCGGCGCGGCGCGGAGCGCCGCACGAGCCGCGTGATTCCGCTCGCGGTCGTCGCGGCGGTCGTCGGTCTCGTGCTGGGTCTCGGTCTTTCGGCCGCCGGTCCGGCCTCCGCCCAGTCCCAGTACACGTTCAGCGAGCGCAACCAGAAGAAGATGATCAAAGTCATCGAGGCGATCCAGGAGGATCGGATCGACGACGCGATCGAGGAGCTGAACTCGGTCAACCTCCGACGGGCCCGGCCCTATGGACGGGCGCGCGTCCATCAGATGCTCGGGACGCTCGCTGCTCAGCGGGAGCAGTACGAGGAGGCCCTGAAGCACATGGAGGCGGCCGTCGCCGAGGAGGCGCTCCAGCCCGAGGAGCAGCTGCGGAGCCTCTACCTGGTGGGGCAGCTGCAGACGATGCTCGAGCGGTACGACGAGGCGGTGCAGACGCTCGAGAAGTGGATCGCACAGGTCGAAGAGCCGGCGCCGAGCTCCTACTACACGCTCGCCGTCACCTACTACCAGGCGCAGCGTCCGGAAGATGCGGTCGAGCCCGCCCGCAAGGCCATCGAGCTGTCGGACGAGCCCCGCGAGTCCTGGTATCGACTGCTCCTGTCCCTCCGGCTATCGCGCCAGGAGTACGACGAGGCGC
>CAYXLY010000172.1:0-9078 GCA_964466005.1 uncultured Spirochaetaceae bacterium
GAAGCCCATCGAGGAACGGCTCTCCGGGCTCGAGGGCATCCACAAGATCGTGGCCGAGAGCAGCGAAGGCATCTCCCGGATCACCGTCGAGTTCGAGCTCTCCCGCGACATCGACAACGCGGCGAACGACGTGCGGGACCGGGTCTCGATGGCGAGAGACGATCTTCCCGACGAGGCCGACGCGCCGGAGATCTACAAGGCGCAGTCCGACGCTCGACCGATCATGTGGATCAACCTGAGCGGCGACGCGCTGGACGCGCTCGAGCTGACCGATTATGCGGAGAGGCGGATCGTGGACCGCTTCTCCGTGATCGACGGGGTCGCTCGCGTGGTGCTCTCGGGCGCCAAGCATTATGCGATGCGGATCTGGCTCGATCGCATCGCCCTGGCCGCGCACGAGCTGACGGTGGCCGACGTCGAGGACGCGCTCCGGACCCAGAACGTCGAGCTGCCGGCCGGACGCCTGGAGTCCCTCGAACGCGACCTGACGGTCCGCGTGGAGCGCGGCTACTCCACTGCCGAGGACTTCCGGGACCTGGTGCTCGCCCGGGGCCCGCAGGGGCACCTCGTCCGCCTGGGAGAGGTCGCGCGGGTCGAGATCGGCCCCCTCGAGTCCGCCGGAGAGTTCCGGGGCAACGGGATCTCCCGTGTCGGCGTCGGGATCGTGAAGCAGTCGACGGCGAACACGGTGACGGTCGCCGACGGCGTGATCGAGGAGATCCGCCGCGTGAGGCCGAGCCTGCCCGAGGGCATGACCTTCGAGGTCGGCTGGAACAGCGCGGAGTTCGTGCAGGCCTCGGTCGACGAGGTCTATCGGACGCTGCTGATCGCGATGGTCCTCGTCGTCTTCGTGATCTATCTCTTTCTGGGGACGAAGCGGGCCGCGCTGATTCCGGCGATCACGGTCCCGATCTGTCTGGTCGCCACCTTCGCCGGTCTCTACGCCTTCGACCTCTCGATCAACCTCCTGACCCTGCTGGCCCTGATCCTGTCGATCGGTCTCGTCGTCGACGATTCGATCGTGGTCCTCGAGAACGTTCAGCGACGCATCGAGCTCGGCGAGACGCCGGTGATGGCCGCGTATCGCGGAGCGCGGGAGGTCGGCTTCGCGGTGATCGCGACCACCCTCGTCGTGATCGCCGTCTTCGTCCCGATCGCGTTTCTCGAGGGCACGACGGGACGGATCTTCCGTGAGCTCGCGGTGACCGTCTCGGTGGCCGTGGCGGTCTCGAGCTTCGTCGCCCTCTCTCTGTCGGCGATGCTCTGCTCGAAGATCCTGGCCGCCACGGAGCCGGATCGAGGGTTGGCCCGGGTCGCCAACGCGATCGTGGAACGCTCGCAGGCCGTCTACGTCCGGCTGCTCGACGTCGGTCTGCGGAGACCCGCGGCCATTCTGGGCATCGTGGTCCTGGCGGCCGTCTCCGCCGTCTGGCTCTTCCGGGAGGTGCCCCGGGAGCTCGAGCCGAAGGAGGATCGCGGCGCGTTCATGGTCTTCATGCAGGCTCCGGAGGGAGCGAGCTTCGAGTACACGTCCGACCACATGCGCGAGCTCGAGAGCGAGGTCCTCTTCCCGATGATCGAGGAGGGAAGCGTCCGCTTCGTGCTCTCCCGGGTTCCCTTCAGCTTTTCGGCCGAGACCTCCATGAACACGGGAATGGTGATCATGGTCCTGACGGCGTGGGACGAGCGCGAGGCCTCCGCCGAGACCGTGATGGGGCGGGTCGCCGCCGGTGCCGCGAAGCTGCCGGGCGTCGTGGCCTTCCCGATGACCCCCAGCACGCTCGGGCGATCCTCTTCGGGTCGCCCGGTCCAGCTCGTGATCGGAGGCTCGCGTCACGAAGAGGTCGGCGCCTGGCAGGCCGAGGTGCTGGCCGCGGCCAGCGCTCTGCCAGAGCTCCGCGGCCTTCTCGGCACCTACCGGCCCACCCAGCCGCAGCTGCGGGTGGAGGTCGACCGCGACCGTGCGGCCGATCTCGGGGTGCCCGTCTCGGTGATCGGTCGCACGCTCGAGACGATGCTCGGCTCGTCCCGCGTCACGACCTTCGAGCGCCAGGGCGAGGAGTACGAGGTCGTGCTCCAGGCGATCGAGTCGCAGCGCGCCTCTCCCACGGATCTGACGAACCTCTACGTCCGTTCGGAGACGACGGGCGCCCTGATCCCGCTCTCGAACCTCGTCCAGCTCCGGGAGCAGGCGGATGCGGGCAAGCTCCGGCGCTTCAACCGGCTCCCGTCGGCGACGGTCGAGGCGAGCCTGGCGCCCGGCGTGACGCTCGGAGAGGGACTCTTCGCGCTCGAGCGCGTGGCTCGGCAGGTCCTGCCCGAGAGCGCCCACTTCGACTACGACGGTGACTCCCTGGAGTTCGTCGAGTCGAGCAGCGCCGCCTACTTCACGTTCGGCCTCGCGCTGCTGATCGTCTTCCTGGTCCTCTCCGCGCAGTTCGAGAGCTTCATCCATCCCGTCGTCATCATGTTGACCGTGCCCCTGGCGGTCGCAGGGGCGCTGGCGGGCCTGTACGCCACCACGATCGGAGCCGAGCGCCTCGGCTGGTGGGAGACGACGGGAACCCTGAACATCTACAGCCAGATCGGAATGACGATCCTGATCGGGCTGGCCGCCAAGAACGGGATCCTGCTCGTCGAGTTCGCCAATCAGCTTCGGGGTCGAGGCGTGGCCTTCGAGGAGGCGGTTCGGGAGGCGGCAAGGAGCCGCCTGCGACCGATCCTGATGACCGGGATCTCCACCGCACTCGGCGCCCTGCCTCTCGTCCTCGGCTCGGGGCCGGGCTCGGGTGGGCGCCGGGCGATCGGAATCGTCGTCTTCACCGGGGTCCTCTCCGCGACCTTCTTCACGCTCTTCGTGGTCCCGGTGGCCTACTCCGTGCTCGCCCGCCGGACGAAGCGCCCCGGGGAGCGCGAGCGCGAGATCGACCGCCTGGAGGCGGAGCTGGGAGATCTGGGACAGGCGACCGGCTCCTGAGAGAAGCATCCGGTCGCGCGGCCGGGGGGGCTCAGTCCTCGAGCTCGATCGTGGCCTGGACGCGGACGGAGAGCTCGCTCCGTCCGGCCTCGAAGGCCGGCGGCGCGGACTCGGAGGAGAGGGCCTGCGCCCGCGCGAGGCGCGGCCCGGAGCCGGGAGAGGTCTCGATCGTCAGCTCGACGAGCGCGAAGCCCCGCGCCGAGAGGGCCTTCTGGATCCCCAGAGCCCGTCGTCGATAGGCTTCGAGGGTCTCCGTGATCAGCTCCTCCTGGAGGCTCCGCCTCCGCTCGGGAGAGACGCCGAAAGCGACCTGGCGGACGACCAGCCGGCTCTGGAGATCGCCGATCAGGAGGCTGAGGGCCTTCACGTCCCCGCTCTCGAGGATCAGATCCTGGCTCGCCCGCCAGCGCCGGATCCGTTCGTCCTCGTATACGGGATGGGTCCGATAGCTGCCGCTCCGCGCCTCCACCGAGTCGACCTCGCGCGCCTTCTCGAGGGCCCATCTCATGGCCTCGTTGACCCGGTCCGCGAGCCGCCCCGCGTCGCTGTCCTCCAGCGAGACGCCGACCGTCGCAGTGGCCCGGTCGTTGGCGACCTTGCGCGTGCGCTCGACCTGGAAGGAGACGCGATTCAGCGCCTGGCCTGCCGGGTCTCGATCGGCGCGCGCAGGCCCGGGCAGGGCGCAGGCCATCGTGAGCGCGGCATGGAGGCCGATGATTCCCGTCATGGCTGCTCTTCTCGTCATCCGTGGCCTCCCTGGGTCCGTGGTCTGGATTCTGGATTCGGATTCGGGCTCTGGGTCCGGGTTCGGGACCCTGCACCGCGCGGCGCCGGGAGGATCCCGACGGAGCGCCCGGCCGGGACGGCCGCGTCCTGGATCGGTCGCCGGGCGGGCTGCGAAGGGCTCGGTGGCGCGAGTCGCTATTCGACGTCCTCCTGGATCCAGTCGAGGTACCGCACGATGCGCCAGAGTACGTCATCGGCCTCCCTCTGGCCCGGCTGTGTCTCGCGAAGAACGCGACCCCAGACGGGCATGTCGCTGGGGCCATGAGCGCGGGGCCCCGTGGTTCCGCTCAGGTAGGCCGCCAGATCCGTCGCGAGGGGGCGACCGAACTTCTCGTGCAGCTTCGTGAGGGCGGGGGGACGCGGACTGAGCACGTTGGCCACGGGGCCGTCTCCATCCGCCTCTTCACCGTGACAGGCACTGCAGTAGCGGAGATAGGCTTCCCGCCCGGGATGGGGCGGCTCTCCAGCAGAGGCCGTCGCCCCACCGAGCAGGAGCAGGACGAGGAGCAGGGCGCTCGCGCGTCGGTGGAGAGACGACTGCATGGGCGACTCCGGGTTCGGGCCGAAAGGGTCACGGGTCAGAGAGGGCTCGGCTCCTGGAAGTGGACGACCTCGTCTCCCTGGAAGAAGTCGCCGTCCATGTGGACGTGGACGAGTCGGCGCGAGGCGATGCGCCAGCCGTCCCGCGCCCGACGCCACTCGTCGTGGTAGTTCGAATGGTGACGCATGACGGTGATCTCGCCGTCGGTCCGCTCCTGAAAGTGGATGAGCTGTCCGTAGGTCCGGGACCGGGCCCCGTCGTCCTCGAGCGCGATCATCGGATTCGACATGTTGTGCTGGGTCAGACGGAAGATCTCGAGTCCTCGCGGCAGCCATTGCTTCATCTCGGGCCAGGGCAGCCGCGTGCCGTTCGGGACGTCGTAGTGGACGATGGCATCCGGGGTGAAGAGCGCGTCGAGGGCGTCGAAGCGGCGGTGGTCGATGCACCAGCCGTAGTAGTAGATCTTCTGCTGGATCTCCATGAGGTCGGCCGCCTCGGCGGGCGACCAGGGGCGGGGGAGGGGAAAGGCCGAGTCGTTCATGCTCTCTCTCTTCGTCGCTCTCTATCGTGTCTCTCGTCGTCTCTCTGCTCGCTCTCGGGACCGGTTCCCTGCGTGGGTTGGATCCGGCTCTCGTCGCGAGGTCTGGGGCCGCGGCGACGGCTCCGGACCGCCGCCGAGAGCTCGGGGCAAGGCTCCGGACAGGCTTCAGGGTAAGCCCCCGGAGCCCGGGATGCCCGCGATTTCGCGGACTTCGCTCTCCGAGAATCACGTTTCCTGCCGATAGACAGACGCAGGAGGCGCATCGGAATGGCCGAGTCGGAGAGGGCGAGGGCGGCGAGGGCGGGGAGAGAGGCGAAGGTCGACGATCCGGATCGACGCCGGCTGCTGGTGCTCGGGGCGGGGCGGGATCAATGCTTCATGCTCCGCTGCGCGCGGGAGCTCGGCATCGAGACCCTGGCCGTCGACGGTGATCCGGACGCGCCGGGACGCGCGCTCGCGGATGACTTCGCGGCGGTGAGCAACCGGGACGTGCGCGGCATCCTCGGTGCGGTGGAGCGGCTCGGCAAGCGCGTGCACGGCGTCTCGACGATGGGCTCGGACATCCCCCACGTGGTCGCCGCCGTGGCCCAGAGCCTCGGACTGCCCTCGATCCCGATGGAGGCTGCCGAGGCGGCTCGCGACAAGCTGCGGATGAAGGACTGCTTCGCTCGGGCCGGGATCCTCGTACCCGAGTACCGCCTCGTCGACTCCCCGGCGAGGCTGTCGGAGCTGTTGGCGGCATGGGGGCGGATCGTCCTCAAGCCCTTGCGACAGGCGGGGTCGCGAGGGGTCTCTCTGGTCTCCGCAGTCGAGGGGCTCGAGCCGGCCTGGCAACGGGCGCTTCGCTTCTCCGAGGACGGCTCGATCCTGGCCGAGCGCTTCCTGCCCGGCGACCAGATCAGCTCGGAGAGCCTGATCGTCGCGGGAGAAGTCCACACGCCCGGACTCGCCGATCGCAACTACGAGGAGCTCGAGCGCTTCCTGCCGCAGATCATGGAGAACGGGGGCTGGGTCCCTTCGCGGTACCGAGGCGAGATCGGCGAGATCGATCGCGTGATCGGCGCTTGCGCCCGGGCGCTGGGAATCGAGGACGGCGTGATCAAGGGTGATCTCGTCCGAACGTCGGAGGGTCGGATCGCCGTGATCGAGGTGGCTGCGCGACTCAGCGGCGGCGACTTCAGCGAGAGCCTCGTCCCGCTCGGGACGGGCGTGAACTACGTGAAGCAGGTGATCCGCCAGGCCGTCGGCGAGGCGGTGGACACGAGCGCGCTGCGACCCGCTCGGGAGTGCGCCGTAGCCAACCGGTATTTCTTTCCGCCGCCCGGCCGCCTGATCGCGATCGAGGGCGTCGAGGCGATCGCCGCGAAGCCCTGGATTCGCAAGCTCGAGCTCTGGGTCCGCCCCGGCGACACGATTCCTGCGATCGACAGCCATGGGCAACGAGCCGGCGTCTTCATCGTCCAAGCTCAAGAAAAGCAAGCGCTTTCCCGATACGTGCAGGAGGTCTACGAGAGCATCGGGTTCGTCGTCGAGGAGGCCTCCGTGTCGGGACCCTCTCCGGCGGGTCGACGGTCGACCTCGCGACCTCGAGAGCGATCCGGGGAGGAGCAGGGATGGCGCAACGCATTGCGTGGGTGACGGGTGGCACGCGAGGCATCGGGCGGGAGATCACGGACCGGCTCGCGCGGTCCGGTGCCCGGGTGTATGCGAGCTACGTCTCGAACGAGACGGAGGCCAAGGCCGTCGAGCGCGACTGGTCGCGCCGGGGGCTCGCGGTGGACGTGCGCTGCGTCGACTCGACGAGTCGGACGGCGGTGGAGCGACTGGTCGCGGAGATCGATCGCGAGCATGGTCGGCTGGACGTGCTGGTGAACAATGCCGGCATCAACAAACCGACCGATTTCGACCGCATCACCGACGAGGACTGGGACGAGATCCTCGCAGTGAATCTCAAGGGTCCCTTCATCTGCACGCAGGTGGCGCTCGATCTCCTGAAGGCCTCCGGTCGGGGCTCGGTGGTGAACGTGGGCTCCGTGAGCGGCCAGTACGGGGGACCGAGGACGGCCCATTATGCCGCCTCGAAGGCCGGGCTCATCTCGCTCGGTCAGGTCATCGCCCGCTTCGGCGCGAGGTGGGGCATCCGATGCAATACGCTCGCGGCGGGCTTCGTGGAGTCCGCGATGACGCGCGGGTCGCTCGGCTCGCCGGCGGTGCAGGCCCAGGCGGACTCGGTCCTGCTCGGTCGGTTCGCGGACCCTGGAGAGATCGCGTCGGTCGCCTTCTTCCTCGCGACCGAGGAGAGCAGCTACGTGACGGGGCAGACCCTCGCCGCCAACGGAGGGCTCTACTTTTGAGCGCCGGGCACTCGATCGCCTCCGCCGGGCACCCGACCGCGGCAGCAGACCGCATCGACCTCACCCGGCTGGAGGGACCCGAAGCGCTTCGGGACGCGTCGATCGCGCAGCTCGAAGACCTCGCCGGCCAGGTCCGCCACTTCCTGCTCGAGCAGATCTCCCGGACCGGGGGACACATCGGCGCGAATCTCGGCACGATCGAGCTCACGATCGCTCTTCATGCCTGCTTCGACTCGCCCAGGGACGCGCTGCTCTTCGACACCGGGCATCAGGGCTATACCCACAAGCTGTTGACCGGCCGAGCCCACCTCTTTCCGTCCCTGAACCGGTACGGGGGAATGAATCGCTTCCTCACTCCGCAGGAGAGCGCGCACGATCCGATCGAGGCCTCTCACGCCGGGACGGCGATCTCGGTCGGTCTGGGCCTCGCGCTGGCCAGGAAGCTCGGCGGGGATCCTTCGAGCGTCGTGGCGACCGTCGGCGACAGTGCGTTCGTCGAAGGTCTGTCGCTCGAGGCCTTCAATCACGCCGTCGTGGAGGAGACGGGTCTGATCGTCGTCCTGAACGACAACGGCTATGCGATCAGCCCCGGCTTCGGTGGGGTACACGAGGCGTTGAGAGACGGAGAGCGAGCCCGAGCGCTCTTCGAGGCGCTGGGCGCTCGCTACCTCGGACCCGTCGACGGACACTCGATCGCCGACCTGATCGACGCGCTCGAGCGCGCCCGCGCGGAGCCCGGTCTCGCGCTCGTTCACGCCCGGACGGTCAAGGGACAGGGCTGGCGCCCTGCGGACGATCATCCCTTCCGGCTCCACTTCTCCTTCCCCTTCGATCCCGAGTCCGGAGCGGCTCGCGAGCCCGCGGATCCGGCGCCGACCTACCCGGACGTGGTGGCGGAGGTCGTGGAGGAGTACATGGCGACGCATCCGAAGAGCGTCTGCATCACGCCCTCCACTCTCTATGCGACGGGCCTCTCCGGTGTCTTCGCGAGATACCCGGAGCGCTGCTTCGATCCCGGAATGGAGGAGCAGCACGCGCTCTCGATGTGCGTCGGCCTCTCCCTGGCCGGCCATCTGCCCATCATTGCCTATCAGTCGACCTTCCTGCAGCGGGCCTTCGACCAGATCCTTCATGACGTGGCCTTCGCGAACCGACCCTGCCTGATGCTCTCCTATCGGAGCGGATTCAGCGGCTACGACAATCCGACTCATCACGGGATCTACGACATCGCCTATCTCCGGCCGATCCCGAACCTGAAGGTCTACTACCCGAAGGATGGGGCGGAGGCCAGAGCCATGGTCCGTCGGATCCTGGAGACGATCGAGGGGCCCGTCCTGGTCATGATGCCCTACGGTCCGGCGGATTCGATCGACGTCCCGGTCGCCGACCGGACGCCCGGCTCGGTGCTCGAGCCCGAGATCCTGCGCGAGGGAGACGACGTCGCGCTGGTGGCGGTCGGCAACAAGGTGCGGGCCTGTCTCGAGGCGGCCGAGCGGCTCGAGACGGACGGAGTTTCCGTGCGAGTGGTCAACCTCCGGCAGCTGAAGCCGCTCCCCGAGGAGGCCCTGGCCGAGGCCCTCTTGGGAGTCGATCGCCTCGCCACGGTCGAAGAGGCCGTGCTCGAAGGTGGGATCGGATCGGCGGTGGCCGCCTGGCTCTGCGAGTCGGGGGACCGGACGAGGACGCTGATGCGGATCGGCCTGCCCGCGCGCTTCATCGAGGCCGGCAGCAACGCCGAGCTCGAGCGCGCCTACGGTCTCGACGGACCCGGCATCGCGGCGCGTCTGCGGGGACGCGCGAAGCCGCGCGAGCGCGCCGCTCAGAACGTCAGATGCACGCCGAGGCCGAGGGTCTCGATCGAGCGCTCGAAGAACTGACC
>CAYXLY010000173.1:0-8924 GCA_964466005.1 uncultured Spirochaetaceae bacterium
GGGCTTGTAGGCGCCCGAACGGATGATGCCGGCGCGGAACTTGTTCGCCTGTCCGAGCTGGAACCGGATCCGCCCGGCCGCCGAACGCAAGGTGGCGTTGGAGACGTCCGGCTCGAAGAGCGCCAGCACGCGCTGCTCCTCGCGGGAGAGGCCGGTGCGCCGGCCGGTGGCGAGCTTGCGCAGGATCCGCTGGTAGCCCTTCTTCAAGGCGTCGGTGTGGCGCTCCCGTGCACGGCGGCTCAGGCCGCTCGGCAGCTTGACTACCTCGTAGACGATCGAGAGGTCACGGGTGTCGTGGAGCAGGCCGCCATCGGTGCCGACCTCGCTGTAGATCCGCTTCCAGAAGGTGACGTCGGGCTCGAGCGCCGCGGGTCGCGGGAAGCTCTCGGCGGCGGTCGACGCGCTCGCTGCGGCGAACGCCGCGAGCAGTCCGACTCCGAGCTGGAAAAGAGCTCTCTTCATCACTCCCTCTCCGGATGTCCAATCGGCAGATCCCGCGCAAATCGGAGCGGAAATCGACACCATTTCCCCTGGGCAGGATCGCCCGGGGGAGCATTCGGGGGGAATGAGCCGTTCTTTCGATGCCGGCCGCCGGCAGCCCGTTCGACGGGCCGGCGCCGCATGCGGATCCTACTTCTTCCGCTTCTTCTTGCGCGAGCTTCGCTGCTGCTTTCGCTTGTTCTTCCGGGCTCGCGGATCCGAGCGCTTCTTGGTCGAGCCGCTGCGGCCGCCGTCCATCCACATCGAGGGGTCGAGGCCGCCGGCGCCCGGCGGGATCATGCCCCCTCCGCCGCCCATCGCGGGCAGGCCGCCTCCGCCTCCGAGCCGGGAGAGCAGTCCGCCCTGCTGTCCGAGCGCGCCCATCATCTTGCGCATCTGCATGAAGCGCTGGATCAGTCCCTCGATGTCCGAGACCTGTCGGCCGCAGCCGCGCGCGATGCGTCGGGCCCGGCTCTTGTCGATGACCTTCGGATCCTGTCGCTCCGCCCGGGTCATGGACTGGATCATCGACTCGACCTTCGCGAGCTCGCCCTCGTCGACCTGGTCCGCGAGCTGCCCGAACATCGGCATCTTCGCCAGCACGTCCTTCAGCGGTCCGAGCCGCTGGATCATCCGCAGCTGCTTGAGCAGATCATCGAGGCCGAAGCGACCCTTGAGCATGCGCTCGGCGTCTTCCTCGGCCTCCTTCTCGTCGACGACCTCCTCGAAGTCCTTCACGAGGCCGACGATGTCGCCCATCCCCAGGATGCGGGACGCGAGGCCTTCGGGCCTGAACTCCTCGAGCCGATCGACGGTCTCGCCAGTGCCGAGGAACTTGATCGGCACCCCGGTCACGGCCTTCACGGCGAGGGCCGCGCCGCCCCGCGCGTCGCCGTCGAGCTTCGTCAGGACCACTCCGTCGAGGTCGATCCGCTCTGCGAAGGTGCTGGCGACGTTGACCGCATCGCGTCCCATCAGCGCATCGCAGACGAGCAGCGTGTTGGCCGGGTCGACCCCGCGAACGATCTCCTCGAGCTCGACCATCAGATCGTCGTCGACGGCGAGCCGGCCGGCGGTGTCGTAGACGATCGCCGTGAAGCCCTCGCGCCGGGCGCGCGCGAAGGCCTCGCTGCAGATCGACGGCGGCCGCTCGCCCTCGGCCCCAGAATGCACCGGGACGTCGATCTGGGCGCCGAGCGTCTTCAGCTGGTCGATGGCCGCGGGCCGATAGATGTCGGCGGCGACCAGCAGGGGCTTCTGGCCCTGCTTGCGGAGATGGACCGCGAGCTTCGCCGCGATGGTCGTCTTGCCCACACCCTGCAGCCCGCAGAGCATGATCGAGGTCAGTCCGGACCGTCGGGCGAGGGAGGTGTCGACCGGGCCCATCAGCTCGGCGAGCTCCTCCTCGCAGATCCGGACGAAATGCTGCCCCGGCGTGACCTTCAGCTTGCGACCCGCCCGGTCCCGGGTCCGGGTCTGGACCTTCTCGCCGAGCGCACGCTCCTTCACGCGGCCGAGGAACGAGCGGGTGACCTTGAGGTCGACGTCCGCCTCGAGCAGCGACATCCGGACGTCGCGGAGGGCCTGATCGATGCTCTCTTCGGTCAGCTCGCGGACGCCACGCAGGCGCTCGGTCGCATTCTTGAAGCCCTGGGTCACGGTCTCGAGCAAGGGATCCTCCCGATGCCGCACAGGTTAGCAGGAGCAGCCCGGGGCGCAGAGGTCCATCGGGGGCTGGCCAGGCGCTTGCCCCGCGCGGAGGGGGTCGGCATGCTTGGGCGTCGTCCGGCGCGCCGCCGGATTCGTCGAGTGGGGATCAGCCTTGAGCATCGAGGTCGAAGCGCAGATCACGGGCAACGTGTGGAAGATCGAGGTCGCGGTCGGAGACTCCGTGGAGGAGGAGGACGTGCTCCTCGTGGTCGAGTCGATGAAGATGGAGATTCCCGTCGAGGCGCCGGAGAGCGGCCGGGTAGCCGAGATCCGCGTCGAGGAGGGACAGCCGATCGAGGAAGGCGACATCCTCGTCGTCCTCGAGGGGTAGGGAGCCCGGGCCCGCATGGCAGACGGGCTTCGCGCACGCCCGCTGGGCTCTCGGGATCGGGAGAGGACGCTCGAGCTGCTGGCGGCGCGTCCAGAGCAGAATCTGGTGCTCACGGATCTCGTCCAGCGGATGGGGACCGCCGTTCCGGGTGAGGTCGTGCCGCAGATCCACGGGGTCTTCGAGGGGCCCCGCCTGA
Source organism: uncultured Spirochaetaceae bacterium (assembly GCA_964466005.1). Taxonomy (GTDB): domain Bacteria; phylum Myxococcota_A; class UBA9160; order UBA9160; family UBA4427; genus UBA4427. The sequence continues at coordinate 2,718 of CAYXLY010000173.1, forward strand.
TCGGCGTGGCGGCTCTGCGGCCGAGTATCGTGCTCTCGAGCGGAATGCCGGACGAGATGGTCGACGTCCTGGCGCCCGTCCTGCGGCGGGTGCCGAGCGGCTTGATCAAGAGCGAGACGGGACGCGTGGACCGGCTCTGGAAGAGCTTCGAGGCGGTGGGTCGTCGAGCCGTGATCGATCGTCTCGAGATCGCCTACCGGCTGACTCCGTCGGATCTGGTCCCCGCCGCGCCCTCGCTCCCCGGCTTCGCCCGACCGGCGCGGGCAGAGGATCTCGATGATCTCGTCCATGCCGCCCGGGCCAGTCTCTGGGAGGAGGATCGCCCCGATCCCGCCGACGGCGATCCGGTCGGATTCCGGCGCTGGGTCGAGGGACGGCTCGGCCGGGCGCGGGTGGTCTGCGACCGGGGACGGACCGTCTTCGTGGCCTATGCGGACGTCCGTCGACCGCAGGGGTGGCTGGTCCAGGGGGTCTACACCTGGCCCGAGGCCCGGCGCCGGGGCTTCGCTCGCCGCGGGATGGACTCGATCCTCCGCGAGGCCTTCGCGATGGGAGCCGCCCATGTCCAGCTCGCGGTCGTCGAGGGCAACGTGCGGGCCTCGACGCTCTACCGCCATCTCGGCTTCGAGCCCTTCTCCGAGCTCCGGACGATCCTCTACCACTGAACGGCCCGAGGGTGGGCCACGCCTCGAGGTAGACACGGATCCCTCGGCCTCTGCATGACCGACGGGCGCAGGCTCCGTCTTGATGGGGGATCCGGCGCTCGGCTAACGTGCGCGAGCTTCGAAGGCGTCCGGGAGGCCCGGGCTCCGATTCGGGGGACGGATGCGGTGACCCGCCGACCGAGCGACTCGTCGGCTGGCAGCCGAGCGGGGATCGGGGAGGAAGAGCATGGGATTGCTGGACGGGAAGGTCGCGATCGTCACGGGCGCGGGAGGCGGGCTCGGCCGCGAGCACGCGCGCGCTCTGGCGGAGGCGGGCGCGGCGGTCGTGGTCAACGATCTCGGCGGCGCGCGGGACGGGACGGGCGCGGGGTCTTCGATGGCCGATCAGGTGGTCGAGCAGATCCGGGCCTCCGGCGGTGAGGCGGCTCCGAGCTACGCCAACGTGGCGACCGTCGAAGGCGGCGAGGCCATCCTCCAGGCGGCTCTCGATGCCTTCGGACAGGTCGACATCCTGATCAACAACGCCGGCATCCTCCGGGACAAGAGCTTCGCCAAGACGACCGAGGATCTCTGGGACCCGGTCATCGCGGTCCACCTGAAGGGCACCTACTGCGTGACCCGGCCGGTCTTCCTGCACATGAAGGAGCGCGGTCAGGGCGGCGTGATCATCAACACGTCTTCGACGAGCGGGCTGAACGGGAACTTCGGTCAGTGCAACTACGGGGCGGCCAAGGCCGGGATCGCGGGATTCACGCGCTGCCTGGCGCTCGAGGGACAGCGATACGGGATCCGTTGCCACATCCTCGCTCCGGTGGCCCACACGCGCCTGACCGAAGACCTGCCGGGCTTCGACGCGGACGTCGCGGCTGCCCGCTACGACCCCAAGCTGGTCTCTCCGTTGATGGTCCATCTCGCGAGCGACGCCGCCCGCGAGCTGACGGGAAAGACCTTCTTCGCAGGCGGCGGACGGATCGCCGAGATGAAGGTGGTGACGGCGGAAGGCGTGACCAAGGAGGAGGACGGCGGTCTCTGGACCGCCGAGGAGATCGCGGCCCGGATGACGCCCGGCGAGATCCTGCTGCCCGAGGACTGAATTGCTCGCCGGTGGGCGTCTCTGTACCCTGCCGTCACCATGGTCGAGTCGCCCGAGCCGCGAGAGTCGCCGTCCGAAGGAACCGATCCCGAGGAGCGGAGGCGTTCGCCGCCGAGCGGGCAGGGCCCGGTCCCGAAGGCGGTCGACTTCGACTCCTCGTCGGCGATGACCGATCGCTTCGGGCTCTTCTTTCGTTGGTTCGCGGACCGCTACTTCAGCCACTTCGAGCTCGACGAGCAGGTGGTGGCGCGCCTCGAGTCGCTCGAGGCGCGGGGCAGCGTCGTCTACGTGATGCGGTACTCGAGCCGCCTCGACTACTTCCTCTTCAACGCGCTCTTCCTCCGCCACGGGCTGCGCCTCTCGAGCTTCGCGAACGCGATCCACTTCTACGCCTATCGACCGCTTCGCCAGATGCTGCCGATCCTCCTCCGACGCAGGCCCGGACGTCCTCGGGAGGTCGAGCACAGCGAGGACCGTGAGGCCGTTCGACGGCACGTCTCCGAGGGCCGCAGCCTCTTCCTCTTTCTGCGGACCCAGCGTCTGCGGACCTTCATGCGAAGACGCCGCAGCGGTCAGCGCCGCGACGAGCTCGACCTGATCGAGGAGGTCGTCCGTTCGGTCGGTTCCGAGGGGTCGCCGGAGAGCGGACGCGAAGGATCGGCCGACGCCGACGCCGACGCCGACGCCGGCCCGGTCCGGGAGGTCTTCGTGGTGCCGCTGGCGATCTTCTGGCGCAAGGGACCTCGGAGCCAGAATCGCTTCCTCAACGTCGACTACGGCTCACTCACGCGTCCTTCGGACTTCGCCAAGGTGGCGCGTTTCCTCTCGACCTATCGGAGTCTCGCGGTCAAGGTCGGCGAGGCGATCGACGTCCGGCGCTTCCTCGCGGATCAGCGCGGTGAACGGCGTCAGCGGGTGGCCCGGAAGATCCGCCGGGCGATCCTGATCCATCTCTACCGCGAAGAGAAGGTGGTGGAGGGGCCGGCGCTCCCGCCGCGATGGCGGGTGCTTCGGGAGGTGCTCGGCGATCCCGGTGTGCAGCGGGCGATCACGGCGCGCGCCCGGGGACGACGCGGCTCGGTCGAGAAGGCGGAGCGGGAGGCGGAGCGGATCTTTCGGGAGATCTCCTCCCACATGAGCTCGACCTGGCTCGCCCTCGGATCGATGGTGGTCGGAGGCCTCTTCAAGAGGCTCTTCGCCTCGATCGAGGTGCATCGCCTGACGGAGGTCGCCGACGCGGCCAAGCGCAATCCGATCGTCCTCGTGCCGAGTCACCGGTCCTACTTCGACTTCCTGATCCTCTCCTGGCTCTTCTATCAGAACTATCTCGTCCCCCCGCACATCGCCGCGCGCGAGAACATGGCCTTCGGCCCCTTCGGCTTCCTGTTCCGGCGGATGGGTGCCTTCTTCCTGCGACGGTCCTTCGAGGACCCGCTCTACAAGGAGATCTTTCGCGCCTACGTGGCCTTTCTCGTGCGCGAGGGGTTCACCCAGGAGTTCTTCATCGAGGGAGGCCGGTCGCGCACGGGCAAGATGCTCGGACCGCGTCTGGGCATGCTCAGCTGGGACGTCGACGCGTTCCTGGAGAGCCCGCGTCGGGACCTCTTCCTCGTGCCGATCGCGATCAGCTACGAGCGCCTCGTCGAGGAGTCCGGGATGATCGAGGAGCTCTCCGGAGGCGAGAAGAAGAACGAGAGCCTGCTGGGACTCCTGAGGGCGCGGAAGGCTCTCCGTCGCCGATTCGGTGCGGTACACGTCGGCTTCGGGGAGCCGATCTCGCTGGCCGACGCGCTGGGGGATCAGCGCGACGCGTTCCGGGCCCTCGGTCGGGGCGGGATCGTCGACGCAGAGCGGCAGGCGGATCTGGCCGAGCGCAAGCGGGCCTTCATCGAGCATCTCGGTCACTCCCTGGTCGAACGAATCGGGCTCGCGATGGTCGCGAACGCGACCTCGGTGGCCGCAGTCGTCCTGCTCGGAGCTCCGCATTCGGGCCTGCGACGCGATCGGCTGGAGGTCGAGATGCGCCGCGTGGCGGAGCTGCTGAAGCTTCAGGGCGTACGGCTCACGCCGGCCTTCGAGCGCGACCTGAGCGAGCTGAAGGACTCGCTCGGCGTCCTTCTCCGCAGCGACCTGATCGAGTCGAGGGTCGACGCCCGAGGCGAGATCGTCTTCTTCGAGGAGGGCCGACGCCGCGCGCTCGACATCTATCGCAACTCGATCGCCCACTTCCTGGTGCTGCCGAGCATCCTGGCTCGCGCCGTGCTCCGCGGCTGTGAGGCCGCGCGGATTCCCGAAGAGCTCGAGACCTGGATGGACGTGCTCTACCGGGAGTATTTCGCGTCCCGCGATCTCTATCTCTCGCGTGGCGAGGCGCTGCTCGACTACGCGGTCCGGCAGGGATGGGTCGAGCGATCCGGCTCGGACTGGGTCGCGACCCGCGAGGGCGAGCCGATCCTCGGAATCCTCGCCGAGCAGACCCGGGGCGTCCTCGAATGCTACGAGGCGGTGGTCCGGGCGCTCATCGATCGCGGAGGAAGCGGCTTGCGCGGAGAGATCCGTGCGGCCTCCCACGAGGCCTTCGAGAGCGCGCGTCTGCTCGGACGGGCGCGGCGACCGGAGGCGGCGACCGACTCGACCTTCGAGAACGCGCTGGCCTGGCTCTGTGCGCGTCGCGTCCTCGAAGCGGAGCGGGTCCAGACGGGCAAGCGAGGCGGGCGGGAGACGCAGTATGCCCCTGGGGACGCGTTCGGCGAGCTGGAGTCGATCCACTCGCTTCTGGCACGGGCTCTCGCCGCCCGTTAGGCTTCGCCCCCCGGTGGCCCGGCGGTGGACGGCCGAGATGCTTCGGAAGCTCGGCTCTCGTCCGAGCGGTGGCGCGCGACCGAAGCGAAGCGCGCGCCCGGAGCGGACGATCAGAGCGTCCGACCCGCGCGGGTGAGAAGGTCTCGCGAGAGGAGCGGCGAGCGCCCCGCCCATCGCCCGACAGGCCCGTGCTCTGCTCTGCGACCTCGAGTGGGGACGTGGACGGCGCACCCGAACGAACCACGGACCCGACATCCCATGGACAGCGTGACGACAGATCCCCTCTCCGTAATCGACTTCGAGAAGGGCGGGGGTCTCGTGACGGCCATCGCGCAGGACGAGGAGACGGGCGAGATCCTGATGGTGGCCTACATGAACGAGGAGTCCCTGAGGCGGTCTCTCGAGCTCGGAGAGGTCGTCTACTGGAGCCGAAGCCGTCAGCGGGCCTGGCACAAGGGCGAGCAGAGCGGGAACGTGCAGAAGTTGAAGGCGCTCCACGTCGACTGCGACGGGGACGCACTCCTGCTCACCGTCGAGCAGGTCGGCGGCGCCGCCTGCCATACGGGCAAGCGCAGCTGCTTCTTCCGGCGGATCGGAGCCGATTCGATCGAGGATGTCGGGGTCCAGGTCTTCGACCCGGCGGAGGTATACGGCAAATGAGTGACGGCCCCCGGCTTCGAATCGGATTGCCCAAAGGCAGCCTCCAGGAGACCACGCAGAAGCTCTTCGGTCGTGCGGGCTACGACATCCGCATCTCGGGCCGGTCGTATTATCCGAGCATCGACGACCCGGAGCTCGAGTGCATCCTGATCCGCCCGCAGGAGATGGCCCGCTATGTCGGCCAGGGCGTGATGGATTGCGGAATCACGGGACTCGACTGGGTGCTGGAGACCGGTGCCGACGTCGAGGAGCTGGCAGACCTGCGAGCGCCCTGGCCCAATTACGGCCCGGTCCGCTGGGTGCTGGCCGTCAAGGAGGACTCGGACTTCCACGCGCCGAAGGACCTCGCGGGCAAGCGGATCGCGACGGAGGTGATGGGGCTGACCGAGCGGTATCTGGAACGCCTGGACGTCGAGGCGCGGCTCGAGTTCTCCTGGGGCGCGACGGAGGTGAAGCCGCCGGTGCTCGCCGACGCGATCGTCGACGTGACCGAGACCGGCTCGAGCCTGCGGGCGAACCAGCTTCGTGTGATCGATCTCGTCCAGGAGAGCACGCCGCGGCTCATCGCCCATCATGCCTCGTGGGCCGATCCCTGGAAGCGGGGCAAGCTCGAGCGTCTGCGGATGCTCCTGCTCGGCGCCATCGCTGCGGCGACCCGGGTGGGGCTGTCGATGAACGTCCCCAAGGAGCGGCTGGACGCCGTGCTCGCGCTCCTGCCCGATGCGGGACGGCCGACGATCTCCCCGCTCGCGAATCCCGCCTGGGTCGACGTCTTCGTGATCGTGGAGGAGTCCTTCGTCCGCGATCTGCTTCCGCCCCTTCACGAGGCCGGCGCCCGCGGCATCGTCGAGAGTCCGGTCCTCAAGATCATCGATTGAGAGAGCGAGAGACCCGGCAGACGAGCCCGGCTCGAGCCCGCGGATCGCGACGGCGGAAACGTCCGGTCTGGCAGCGGGGTCGGGTCGGCCGGCTCTGGGGCGGGCTGAT
>CAYXLY010000174.1:0-8913 GCA_964466005.1 uncultured Spirochaetaceae bacterium
ATCTTCAAGATCCAGGAGCGAGCGCAGCTCTTCGTGCCGCCCGGGGTCGACGTCTACGAGGGGCAGATCGTCGGCGAGAGTCGACGGCCGGGTGATCTCAACGTGAACCTGACGCGCGCGAAGAAGCTCGACAACATGCGCGCCTCGGGACGGGACGAGAACGTGATCATCACGCCCTGCAAGAAGCTCACGATCGAGGAGGCGCTCGGCTGGATCGAGGACGACGAGCTGCTCGAGGTGACGCCGTTGGAGCTGCGGCTGCGCAAGCGGGTGCTCTCGGGCTCGTTCCGGAAGCGGTGATCGGGGAGCGGGCGCGCGATGCTCGAGGATCTCGGACGGGGAGCGGCATGACCGGTCGGGTGCGATGGACGCTGGCGGACGAGGAGGCCAAGCAGTACGAGGAGGAAGGGTTCTTCGTCCGTGAGGCCGTCTTCGGAGCCGCCGATCTCGAGCGACTGCGCGCGGCCGCGGAGCGTGTGGCGGCTCGGGCCGAGCGCGAAGCGCGAGCCGGAGCGCGCCCGGCACCCGGAGCGACGCCGGCGGAGTACACGATCGACGGCAATCGCTACGTGGAGGCCGGGCGCTCGACCGTCCAGTTCGAGCACCGCTCGGGCTCGGAGACGATCCGTGTGATCGAGCCCTTCCATCATCTCGATCCGGTATTCGATGCTCTCGTCCAGGACGCTCGCATCGTCTCGCCTCTCTGCGGCGTGCTGGGCGAGGAGCGGATCGCGCTCTGGACCGACAAGATCAACCTCAAGCGGCCGCGCGAAGGCTCGGGCTTCCGCTGGCATCAGGACTCGCCCTACTGGAGCCATGCCTGCGGGCACTGTGACCGCCTGCCGAACGTGATGGTGACGCTGGACGATGCGGATCGCGAGAACGGCTGCTTTCGACTGATTCCCGGGAGCCACCGCGAGGGATTCCTCCCGGGCGTCCAGGACGGCTCGGCGCTGGGGCCGCTCTTCACGGATCCCGCGGCCTTCGACGAGAGCCGTCAATGGCTGGCCGAGGTTCCGGCGGGCAGCCTGGTCGTCTTCAGCGCCCACTCCGTCCACGGCAGCGAGCCGAATCGATCGGATCGCCCCCGGCGCGCGATCGTGCTGACCTACCAGCCCGCCGACCACCCGATGTTCAAGCTCGAGGGAATCCGGAACTTCTCTCTGGAAGCCGCCGATCTGCTTTCAGCCGACCGCCGTTCAGCCTAGGCCGACCGCCGTTCAGCCTTGGCCGGGTGTCATTCAGCCGAGGCGCAGCGTCATTCAGACGGCCCTCGTCTCGGGGCGACGCCGGTGGGCGCTCAGAGATCCCGATCCGAGGCCCGGGCGAACTCCGCCTGCAGCTCCGGGTACTCGCGGGCGACGGGGAACTGGGGAAACTCCTCGATCACGTTCGGCGGCGGACGGAAGAGGATTCCGGCGTCGGCCTCCGCGAGCATCGAGGTGTCGTTGTAGGAGTCCCCGGTCGCGATGACCCGGTAGTTCAGCGAGTGGAAGGCCTTCACGGAGGCTCGCTTGGGATCGGGCTGGCGGATCTTGTAGTCGACGATCATGCCCTGCGCGTCGATCTCGAGGCGGTGGCAGAGCAGGGTCGGCCATCCGAGCTTGCGCATGAAGGGCTCGGCGAACTCGTAGAAGGTGTCCGACAGGATCACCACCTGGAAGCGCGGGCGAAGCCAGTCGAGCGCCTCGGCGGCTCCCGGCAGCGGGTCCATCCCGTCGATGACCGACTGGATGTCGCGGATCCCGAGACCGCGCTCCTTCAGGATGCCCAGACGCATCGTCATCAGCTCGTCGTAGTCGGGAATGTCGCGCGTCGTGGCGCGCAGGGCTTCGATCCCGGTGCGCTCCGCGAAATGAACCCAGACTTCGGGAATCAGGACGCCTTCGAGGTCGAGACAAGCGAGCTCCATGGCGCTGTTGTGTAGCGCCTGGAGAAAGGGCCGCAAGCGCCTCCGATCGCTTCGTCGATCCGGTAGACTGTCGACCCAGCCCCGGGACTCCGTCTCCGGTCGCCGTCCCCGACCTCCCGACCCACGCATCGAGGAGCCCTCTTGAATCCCGTCGAAGCGGCCATCCTGGGGATCGTGCAGGGACTCACGGAGTTCTTCCCCGTCTCCAGCTCCGGTCATCTGGCGATCTTCCAGGCCCTCTTCGGGGGGCGTGAGGCGGGCAGCCTGCTCTTCGAGGTCGCCGTGCACGTGGCGACCCTGATCGCGATCGTCTTCTTCTATCGGGAGCGGATCCTCGCTCTCGCGAAGGGCCTGCTCGGCCGGGATGGAGAGTCTCTCGTCTACGTGGGCAAGCTCGTCCTGGCGACGCTGCCGGCGGTCGGGGTCGGACTGACGGCGAAGGATGCGATCGAGGCGCAGTTCTCGAATCCCGTCCTGGTCGGCTTGGCGCTTCTGGTCACCGGAGGCGTCGTGTTCAGCACGCGCACGACCGTTCCCAGGGCGCGAGGCGCGAGCCCGGGCTGGGGCGTCGCCTTCCTGATCGGGCTGGCCCAGGCCTTCGCGATCCTGCCCGGGATCTCCCGAAGCGGCTCGACCGTCGCGATGGCGGTGGCTCTCGGCGTCGCTCCGCTGGTCGCGGCGGAGTTCTCCTTCCTGCTCGGGATCATCGCGATCACGGGGGCCGCGGTCCTGATGCTCCCGGAGCTCGGCCAGGCGGACTCCGGAGCCTGGACGGCGATGGCCGTCGGGGGCGGCACGGCTCTCGTCTCGGGTCTGCTCGCGATCTGGGTCTTCGTGCGCATGCTCGACCGCAGCCTCTTCCATCATTGGGCCTGGTATTGCTGGGCGGCCGGCGGCCTCTTCCTGATCTGGTCTCTCGCCTAGCTAGAGGCCATCCCGCAAGCTCTCCGGCCGGGATTCGCGAGACGACCTCGAGCCTCATCTGCGCCCGAGGAGACCTCCGACCGGATCCCCGGCGTCCTTCGCGGGACGAGGCAGGATCTGCCGGAGATGATCCCGGACCGCCCATCCTCGCCGCTGCCTGCGAAGTCGCCATTGGGGCGGGTAGCCGAGCGAGACCTCTTCGAAGCGGACTCCGTCGACATGACGCGTCGAGGGGATGTGCAGATGTCCGGACACGACCACCTGCGCACCGAAGCGGAGATGCCAGTCCTCCGTCTCCCGCGTGCCGCACCAGACCATGAAGCGTGGAATCCGAGGCAGCAGGGCGAGCTCCTGCTTGAGCGGGAAGTGCGCGATCAGGACCAACGGGAGTGCGTGGGCGGCACGCGCCGCCTCGAGCCGCCGCGCGCTCTCCGCGCAGCGGGCATGGCACCAGGCGCTGCGGCTCTCATAGGGATCGGGATGGAGCAGGACCTCGTCCGTGCAGAGCACCCCGGACTCTCGCGCCCAGGCCACCGAGTCCTCGATCGGGATGGAATCGGGACGGAAGCTGTAGTCGTAGAGCAGGAAGAGCGGGGCCAGCAGGTGTCGCCCGCCTTCGCCCTCCCAGATCGGGAAGGGATCTTCCGGCGTGAGGACGCCGCGCTGCCGGCAGATCTCCACCAGGCGCTCGTAGCGGGCCACGCCGCGCAGGCCGGAGTCCCTGGGCAGCGACCAGAGCTCGTGGTTGCCCGGGACCCAGACGAGGCGCGCGAACTTCCGCTGCAGGATGCCCAGAGCGAGATCGAGGTCCTCCGGCGTGTCCGCGATGTCTCCGCAGAGGATCAGCCAGTCTTCCGGGGCGTCGGGCAGCTCGGCGAGCGCCGCCAGGTTGTCGCGATAGCTCACGTGAAGGTCGCTGATGGCGTAGAGCCGTCTCACTCGGGCCTCCTGGGCGATCCTTCCAGCCGTCTCGATTCTCTTTCGCGCGAGGCGCTCCGGCTCTCGAAAGGCAGCGTCCGGAGTATCCGATTACGAGCAGGAGCTCGCCAGCGCCATTCCGGGCCGACGGGCTCGAGGTCGTGGTGAAGACCGCGGCGTCGAGGCGGGGCCGAGCATTGTGCGCTGGATTCGACGATGCTCTGTCGAACGTCGAACGTCGAACGTCGAACGTCGTGCGTCGTACGTCGGATCCGGATGTCCGACGCGCGAGGACTCCGAGAAGAAGGCTCCAGACGGGAGCGTCAGGGAGCGGGACGAGATGGATCTTCGAGGACGCGGTGTCTGGTTCTACCCGGATGGTCTCAGCAGCGATGGGGCCGTCGATTTCGCCCGTCGGATCGAGGCGCTGGGATATTCGGCGCTCTGGCTGCCCGAGGCGGGAGGACGCGATCCCTTCGTGCTGGCGGCGCGACTGCTCGATCGGACCGAGACGCTCGTCGTCGCCACGGGGGTGGCGAACGTCTACGCGCGCGACGCCGCAGCCATGAAGGCGGCCCAGTACACGCTCGCCGAGCAGTCCGGTGGACGCTTCCTGCTGGGGATCGGTGTCTCCCATCGACTGCTCGTCGAAGACGTACGGGGGCACCGATACGGGGCTCCGCTCGCGAAGATGCGCGCCTACCTCGACGAGTCCGATCGAGCCGACTTCGGAGGGCCGGCCCCGGCGGAGCCGCCGCCGCGGGTGCTCGCGGCGCTGGGACCGAAGATGCTCGAGCTCGCGTGCGAGCGGGCCGACGGGGCGCATCCGTACATGGTGACTCCAGAGCATACCCGTCGCGCGCGCGCGATCCTCGGTCCGGGCCCGATGCTCTGTACCGAGCAGAAGGTCCTGCTCGAGAGTGACCGCGAGCGGGGCCGGGCCGTCGCGCGCTCCGCTGCGGCGCTCGCGGTGGGGCTGACCCTGCCCAACTATCGACGCAGCCTGATGCGGGTGGGCTTCGAGACGGCCGACTTCGAGGACGGCCTCTCCGATCGACTCATCGATGCGGTCGTGGCCATGGGAGACGTCGCGAGTCTGGAGGCGCGGCTCGCCGAGCACGTCGAGGCGGGCGCCAGCCACGTCTGTGTCCATCCGCTCCATCCCGAAGGCAGGAACGAGCCGGACTGGCGCGCACTCGAGGCATTGGCTCCCGCCCGGGCGACGGACTGACCGGATGAAGGAGCGAGAGGAGGGCACTTGGACTACTGGCTGAGCTACATCGACGAGGACCCGGAGCAGACCCTCGAGGTCGCGCGTCAGGCGGAGGCCGCGGGCTTTCGCGGGATCGCGCTGGCGGATGACGTCGGCGTCCCGCTGCGATTCGACTCGGTGCATCCCTCCGGAGGTCCGACTCCCTTCGATCACCGGACGGATTTCCCCGACCCGCTCGTCACCGCCGCTGCGATCCTCGCCTCCACCTCGACGCTCGAGGTCATGACCTACGTCTACGTCCTGCCGATGCGGGAGCCCTTCTCGGTCGCGAGTCAGGTGGCGACGCTGGCGGTGCTCTCGGGCGGTCGCTTCCGGTTCGGAGTCGGCGCGGGCTGGCTGACCGAGGAGATCGCGATGCTGGGCCATCCCGTCCGTGGTCGGGGCCGACGGATGGACGAGATGCTCGAGATTCTTCGTCGGTTCTGGACGCAGGAGAGCGTCGAGTTCCACGGCGAGTTCTTCGACTTCCCGCCCTGCGGCATCGCGCCGAGACCGCGGCGTCCCGTGCCCGTCTGGGTCGGCGGAAAGAGCCCGGCGGCCCTCTCGCGGGCCGTTCGACACGACGGCTGGCTCGGCATGAACTACGACCTGCCCGAGGTGCATGGGCTGCTCGACGACCTCCAGCGTCGGCTCGAGGCGCGGCGGGCGGAGACCGGGGAGGCGAAGGAGGACTTCGAGATCTTCGTGATCCCGAATGCCGAGCCCTCGGAGGCGCTCTACGAGGACCTCTCCGCGAGAGGCGTCCACGCGACCATGGGGATGGCCAGGGCCCATCGGGATCGGCGCTTCGCGTCCCTCGCGGCGAAGACCGATGCCCTCCACGAGTTCGGTCGGAGATTCATCGAGCGAGGCTCCGACCGGGCCCCTCGCTCGGCTGGAGACAGGGCGGTCTAGAGTGTGTTGAAGCCCGGGATGAAGCGCCCCGCGGTCGCGCCCCCGTCGACCGGCAGGTCGATCCCGGTCACGTGGCGACTGGCATCGGAGAGCAGGAAGATCACGGCCTGGGCGATGGCCTCGAAGGGCGTCTCCCCGGGTATGCCGCGATTCTCGGTATAGGCCACCGTCTCCTCGATGAAGGGCATCATCTGCTCCTGCCAGGGGCCGAACATCTCCGGATTACCGCCGGCCGGGCAGACGGTGTTCACGCGGATGCCGCTTCGGCCGAGCTCGAGAGCGCAGGCCTTGGCCAGTCCGCGCAGGCCCCACTTGGACGTCGCATAGGCGCTCACGCCGTTCATGCCGATCAGCCCGTCGATCGAGCTCACGTGGACGATCGATCCACGAGCCTGGGCCTTCATCGCGGACAGGACGGCTCGAGTCCCGAGGAAGGGACCCAGCGTGTTCACGTCGATCAGGCGACGGAAGACCTCGGGCGACGTGTGCTCGACCGTACCGATATGGAGGACCGCTGCGTTGTTCACGAGTCCGTCGATGCGACCCTGGCGGGCCAGGGTCTGCTCGACGGCCTGCGCCCAGCCCGCCTCGCTCGTCACGTCGAGCTCGAGGAAGCGCGCGGCGCGTCCGATCTCCTTCGCGACCGCCTCGCCCTCATCCACCCGGATGTCCGCCAGCACGACCGAGGCGCCCGCCTCGGCGACGGATCGGGCCATCGTCGCCCCGACGCCCCGGGCGGAGCCGGTCACGAGAACCACCTGCGAATCGAGAGCGCCCATGCGGGGGCCTAGGGCTCGAGGATCGGGTGCAGGCGCTGAGCCGGCTGGGTCTCCCGCAGCTTCTTGAGAGCCCTCGCCTCGAGCTGACGCACGCGCTCTCGAGAGAGGCCGAGGGATTGCCCGATCTGCTCCAGGGTATGCTCCTCCTCGCCTCCGAGCCCGTAGCGAAGCCGCAGGATCAGCTGCTCGCGCGGAGTGAGGCTGCCGATCAGGGATCCCACGCCCATGCGCATCCGGTCATCGTCGATGCCGCCATCCGGTCGATCGGCGGTGGAGTCGGGGACGAAGTCCTCGAGCCGCTTCTCGGTGCCGGCGACGTTCGATTCCAGCGAGATCGCCTCGCGGGAGAGTCGGTCGAGGGCCTCGAGCGCATCCGTGTCGGTGCCCAGCGCTGGAGCCAGCTCCGCCGGGGTGGGCTCTCGCCCCAGCTTTCCCGTCAGCTCTGCCCGCACGCGCTGGCTCCGTTGGAGCCGATCGTGGACATGGGAAGGAAGCCGGATCGTTCGCGAGTGGTTCTGGATCGCCCGTACGAGCGCCTGCCGGATCCACCAGACCGCATACGTCGAGAACTTGAATCCTCGTCGATGATCGAACTTCTCGACCGCACGGATCAGCCCGAGATTTCCCTCCTGGATCAGGTCCGGAAACGAGAGCCCGAGATTCCGATAGTCCTTGGCGATCGCGACCACCAGCTTGAGGTTGTGCTCGATGAAGCGGTTCTTGACCGTGGACATCGCGTCGTGCGCGTCCTCGACCGCATGGGTCAGCTCGACCATCCGCTTCTTCTCGACACCGGCCTCGAGCTCGAGCTCGCCCAGCTTCTTCGTCCGCTTGCGCGTCTTTCGCATCTCGCTGCAGAGCAGGATGCTCTTCTCGCGCAGCTCGTGGAGCACGGCCAGCGAGAGCTGCGCGCCGTGCATCTCCTTCGAGATCTTGGCGTCGATCTTCTCGAGGGCGGGCCCGTAGCCGAGTCCCGACTTCTCGATCTTCTTCTCCCGCTCGCTCAGCAGCGCTCGAAGCTTCTTGACGGCCCGCTCCACGCGCGCCGCGATCTCTCCGGTCTCCTCGTCGCCCACCGACTCGGAGAGCTTGGCTCCCGTATGGGAGAGCGCGCGCAATGCATCCCAGCGGGCCACCACGTGCTTCGCGGAGATCGGAATCGCGTAGAGCGCGTCTCGCAACGCCGCCGTCGCGCCCTCCAGATCCTTCGCGAGGACGACCTCCTCCTCCCGCTTGAGCGTCCGGGTCCCGCCGATCTCCTGGAAATAGGATTCCAGCGGGCGTCGCTCGCGTCCCGGATCGAGCTCCTCCGCCGCCACCACGGGAGTCGCTCCCAGGGTGGGCTGTTGGGCCTGCTCGTTCGCGACCGTCTCGTTCTTCTCTTGAATCTTCAACTCGAATCCTCTCGCTCCCCGGTGCACTTCTGGAGTAGATACCGCCCGGGGGGGGTCGGTTTCATCAAATCCCGGTCCTGGCGTAATGAAAGGGTCCCTTCGCCGAGTTTCGGTTTCTCCACAGGCCGCATCTGCGCGGATCGAGCTGCGCCGAGATGGGGTTCGCTGCATGGAGCCGACGTTGGATCGGGCAAGACCCGCCATCTGTCGGATTTCCGTCCGAGGGGATGGCACAAACGGGGAATCAGGGATTTAGCTTGATATTGATTGAATTTCACGCGTTTAGCCAGCAAATTTCGTCTCGGGCCGGGATTCCCCTCCATTTCCTGTCGTGATCGGGTGACGCCCACCGCGGGCACTCCAGAGGGTGGACAGCGGATGACTCGAGGTGATGGGGAAAGGCCTCGATGATTCCCTCGAAGGACTTCCATCGGCTCGATTCTCGGCTGCTCAAGCGCAATAGTGGTGCGCCCCGGGACGATGTGTCTGATTGCCTCCACGATTCTTGAACCCGGCCCGGGTCCTTGTGTTCCTCGGTGTCCCTGGGGAATGCCAGAGCGATCCGAAGCCGGAGCGAGCGCTCGCCGCCGCCGTCGCTGGACGGGACGTGCGCCCTTCCTCCGATCCGCCACAATCGCAGCATGTCCAGCCCGATCCACCCCTTCAGCGAGCGTGCCTTCTATCTCACGGAGTTCCGGCGGCGGAGCATCGGGATCGCGTGGCCCGCGGAGGAGCCCTTCGAGCTCGAGCCGCTCTCGACCGTGATCTCCGAGCTGGTCGAGAACCGGCTCGACGCCGCTGGGTGGGACGGGAAACTGG
>CAYXLY010000175.1:0-8831 GCA_964466005.1 uncultured Spirochaetaceae bacterium
CGGCGCCGCACCCGATTCGCTGATCCGAGGGGGCGCAGGACTCGTGGCCCTCGGCTTCGCCTACGGCATTCCGACGGCGGTCGTCTACCACTGGCGCCTCTACCGCTCGCTCGTCCGCGCCGACCGACTGCCTCCGCGATGGTGGCTCTCACCGACCTCCCATCACGATGCGCTGCCGTCCGAGGATCGGCGGGGCGTGCTCGTCTGGGGGGCGCTGGGCGGATCGGGCTTCGTCGTGATCCTGCTGGGCATCGGGCTGATCTCGATCGGGCTCTGGAGAATCCTTGCCGCCTGAGGAGATCATGAAGCCCGCGAACGCCGCTTCCGCGCAGGAGGGACCGAGCGCCCTCTGCGAGGCCGTGAGCGCCTTCGGCGGCCGACTCGACTGGCGGCGCCCGCCGCTCTGCCCCGAGCTCGAGCTCTGGCTCATGAGCGACGAGGTCGACCTCGAGGCGGGCTGTCGGGAGCTCGCGATCGGGCAAGGACCACCGTTCTGGGCCTTCTGCTGGGGCAGCGGACAAGCCCTGGCTCGCTTCGTCCTCGACCATCCCGAGCGCGTGCGGGGTCGGCGCGTCGTCGATCTGGGCTGCGGCTGCGGCATTGCCGGGCTCGCGGCCGCCCGAGCCGGGGCTGCCTCGGTGATCGCACTGGACGTCGATCCCGTCGCTCGCGAGGCCGCCCGCCACAACGCTCGGCGCAATGGTCTCGCGATCGAGACGCGCCTCGAGCCTCCGCCGGCCTGGGACCTGATGCTGGCCGCGGACGTTCTCTACGAGACGGGGCTTCGGGACTGGGTGCTCGGTCCGGCCCGTCGCAGCGGCCCGGTCCTGCTGGCCGATCCCGGTCGAACGGGCACGCCCCGCCTCGACCTGCCCGAGCTGGCTCGCCTCGACTCGATCACCTTTCCCGACGTCGACTCGCCCCAGACGAGGGTCGTGCTCCACGAGCTTCCCCGCCTCGTTTGAGCGCCGACGCCCGCTCCGTCCGACGGCTGGATTGCTAATGTCCCATCCCGGAGCTTCACCGTCGAAGTCGTCAGGCCGCCCTCGTTGGGCGACGCGCATCGAGATCGCGTCTGGGTCTCGGGCGGCAGGACACACACACGGACGGATCGATCCCGATCCGGGAGGGCCAGCATCATGTACCTCGCCATGAATCGCTTCCGAATCGCGCACGGCCGCGAGTCCGACTTCGAGAAGCTCTGGAGGGAGCGCGACTCGCATCTCGAAGACGTGCCCGGCTTTCGGAGCTTCCATCTGATGCGGGGCCCCGCGGACGACGAGGGCACGCTCTACGCCTCCCACACGATCTGGGAGAGCGCGGAGGACTTCCGGGCCTGGACCGAGAGCGAGGCCTTCAAGAAGGCACACCGTCAGGCGCACGCGCCGGAGGGAACCTATCTCGGTCGCCCCGTCTTCGAAGGATTCGAGATGATCCTCTAGGAGCCCATCCTGCCTCCTCACTCCGGCGGAGTCGCGGGAGCTCGGACGCGAGAGGGAAAGCGTGCGACGGCACGTGCGAGGAAGAGGAAGAGGTCGGGATGGAGAGCCTGCAGGGGATGGAAGGCGCGAAGAGACGATGACCCGGGCGATCCGTTTTCGCGAGACAGGCGGTCCCGAGAAGCTCGAGGCGACCGAGATCGAGGTCGGCGATCCCGGAGCGGGTCAGGCCCGCGTCCGGATCGAGCGAGCGGGCGTGAACTTCATCGATATCTATCATCGATCGGGGCTCTACCCGGCGCCCCTCCCCTTCGTGCCGGGAGTCGAGGCGGCCGGCGTCGTCGAGTCGGTCGGACCGGACGTCGCCGGCCTCTCGGTCGGGGATCGCGTCGCCTGGACGATGGTCCCCGGGACCTACGCCGAGGCCGCCCTGGTTCCGACGGGTCAGCTCGTTGCGATCCCGGAAGGCGTGTCGACGGAGCTCGCCGCCGCCTCGCTGCTCCAGGGAGCCACTGCCCACTACCTGACCCATGGCGTCCGACGGACACAGCCGGGCGAGACCGCCCTCGTCCATGCGGCGGCCGGCGGCACGGGCGGTCTCCTGGTCCAGATGCTGAAGGCCGCCGGAGCCCGGGTGCTGGCGACGTGCTCGACCGACGCCAAGGCGGCGCTGGCGCGGGAGTGCGGTGCCGACGAGGTCATCCTCTATACCCGGGAGGATTTCCAGGCCCGTGCCCGCGAGCTCACGGACGACCGCGGCGTCGACGTGGCCTACGACTCGGTCGGACGCGCGACCTTCGAGGGCAGTCTGGGGTCGATCCGCCCCCGCGGATTGCTCTGCCTCTTCGGGCAGGCCAGTGGTCCCGTGCCCCCCTTCGATCTCGCGCGGCTCGGCGCGGCCGGCTCGCTCTTCGTCACGCGGCCCTCGCTCGCGCACTACATCGCCGACCGGGAGAGCCTCGAGATGCGGGCCGAAGCGGTCTTCTCGGCGCTCGAGCGCGGCACGCTGCGCCAGCGGATCGGCGGACGCCATCCGCTGCAGGAGGCCGAGCAGGCGCACCGCGACCTCGAGTCCCGAAGCACGACCGGAAAGCTGCTGTTGACGATGGACTGACGGCGAGACGACTCGTCGCAAGGGGCGCGCAGCACGCGGAGACTCTTCGACGGCTGCTAGGATCTGCATCCGCGAGCTCGACCGGGCCCGAGCGCGTCGATGGACCCCGTGCCATGGCATCCGCCGTGCCGTCGCCGGGGAGCCGATCCGGTCCGACGAACCTGGAGATTCCCGTGGAACCCCGATTCTGGCACGAGCGATGGGAGAGCGGGCAGCTCGGCTTCCATCAGGCCGACGTGAACGATCTCCTCAAGCAACACTGGTCGGCCCTCGAGGTCGATCCTTCCGCGCCGGTCTTCGTGCCGCTCTGCGGAAAGAGCCTGGACATGCGCTGGCTCCGGGAGCGCGGCCATCCCGTCATCGGCGTGGAGATCTCTCCGATCGCGATCCGCGAGTTCTTCGAGGAGGCGGGTATCGAGAGCCACTCGGACACGACGGACGGCTTCGAGCGCTTCTCGGGCGGAGGCTTCACGCTCTATTGCGGAGACTTCTTCGACCTGACGAAGGCGCCGTTCGCCGAGGTGCGCGCGGTCTACGACCGCGCCTCGCTGATCGCGCTGCCCGAGTCGGGTCGTTCTCGTTATGTCCGGCATCTGACCGGGATCCTGCCCGAGACCGTCTCGATCCTCCTGATCACGATCGAGTACGACCCCGGTCAGATGGAGGGACCGCCCTACTCGGTCTCGCCGCAGGAGGTGGACCAGCTCTTCGGAGAGTCCTTCGAGATCGAGACGCTCTGGGAGAGCGGCATCGTGCCCGCCTCGCCGCGCTTCCAGGAGCGGGGGCTGTCGACCTGGCAGGAACGCGTGCAGCGGCTCGTGCGCAGAGGCGGGGAGTCGGGGACCCCCGACTCCCGATGACGGAGTGGGCCGCCTGGGCCTTTCCAGTCATCGCGATCACCACCTGGCTGGGCGTCCCCCTCTACGCCGCGCTCGCGCGCGGCCGGCTCTATGCGCTCTTCGCAGCCGTCCTGCTCACGCTCTCGATCCCGGCGGCCTGGATCCTCCATGCCCGTCTGGGCATCCTCTTCGGCGACTCGACGCGCCTCTGGCTCGACGCGATCTTCGCCTGGTCGATGGCCGCCGCCGGCCTGCAGATGGGCCATCTCGTCCGAGCGCGATTGCGCGGACGCGCCTTCCGGCTGCTGATCTCGGTCCCGGGGCAGACCTTCGTCGCAGCGGGCCTGCTCGCCCTGCCCTGGCTGCTGCTCCTGCTTCCGATCCGGGTTCTGCTCTCGGTCTTCGCGGGGCCGGACGCGCTCCTCGCGCTGACCGTCGTGGAGGCTCTGCCACTGCTCGTCGCCCTGCTGTCGGTCGCCACCTCGATCGCGACCCGACCCGAGCTCGTCCGGTTCGGACTCGATCGGGAGGGACCGGCCGAGTTCGAGCGCATGCCGGTCCAACGGCTCCGCGGACGCCGGCCCGGGCCGCTCGAAGGTCGGCCCCTTCGGATCGTCCAGATCAGCGACACGCATCTCGGACCCTGGCAGAGCGTCCGGCGCCTGCGCGAGCGCATCGCGCGCCTCGTCGAGCACGATCCCGACCTGGTCGCGCTGACGGGCGACTATCTCACGATGGAGAGCATGGGCACGCCGGGCTGCCTCGAAGAGGCGCTCTCGCCCCTCCGTCCGATGGCCGATCGCTGCGTCGCCATCTTCGGCAATCACGATCACGAGGCGCCCGACGAGGTGATCCGCGCCCTGCGCGCGCTCGGCATCCGACTCCTGGTCGACGACGAGACCTGTCTCCGGACCGAGGCAGGCGCGGTCCAGGTGGTCGGCGCGGACTTCGTGCGGCGGGACCGCGCGAGCCACCTGGCGAAGCTGCTCGGGAGCTTCCCTCGCCGCCCCGACCATCTCCGTCTGCTCCTGCTTCACGATCCCAGTGGCTTTCATGCGCTCCCGGAGGACGAGGTCGACCTCGTGCTCTCGGGACATACCCACGGCGGCCAGGTCGGCCTCGTCTCCCTCGGCATCGACTGGACCGTGCTCAGCCCCACGCGCTGGCCCGATCAGGGACTCTTCGCGCGAGGCCGGACCCGGCTCTACGTCCATCGCGGAACCGGCTTCTACGGATTTCCGCTTCGAATCGGAGTGCCCGCGGAGCTCTCGCTCCTCGAGGTCGATCCGGATGGGCTCGTCGCCGCGAGCCGGAGGCCCGCCTCCGCTGAGCGCGCCGCGAGAAGCGAGGCGAGCGCGCTCAGCGCTCCAGCCTGAAGACCGCGCCGACGAAATGGCGGTCGAGATCGATCCCGACCGACTCGGACAGACGGCTCCGGCTCGACCAGGCCACCCCCATCTCGAGTCCCCGACCGAGCCCATGCGTGAGCAGCACATGGCCCTCGATCGCGAACGGGCGACCGCGGTGGAGCGCCGGATCCGATGCCGACCCGGCGATCCGGCGATCGCGGCGACGACTCTCGAGCGGCGCGATCAGACCCTGCGCCCGCGCGCCCCGAACCCGCACGCGAAGAGCCCAGGGCAGCTCGACGTCGACGATCGAGCGCAAGGGGGCGAAGGCGAGGGCGTGGCGCCCGGCAGCGTCGCGTCGGCTCGGGTCGCCGTGCTCGAGATCGTCGCCGCCCCCCAACGACCAGGCGCAGGGCGCCCAGAGCAGGCTCAGCAGCCCGATCCAGGCGAGCCCCGTCGCTCCGGCGCGCGGGACCCGGCGAGGGCTTCGAGGAGCGATCGAGTCGTCTTCGTCTCGGTCCATCCCTTCCTCATCGGCGGTCCCGGATGCGCGCGGGTGAGGCCCGTCACCCCCCGGCTCCACCGGCATGTCTGCGAACCGGTCCGGCTGCCTGCGCGCTGCGACGCCGGGTCCGTCGAGTCTCGCCCGATCGTGCTAGTCTGTGCGGCAGGATCGAACCTCGGCTCCGGAGAGCCGGTCCGAGGCCCGGAGCCCCCGCTTCAGGGCGGATCGGCCCCTCGGGAGGCATGTCGTGCAGCAGCTCTCCGGTCTCGACAACAGCTTCCTCCTGATCGAGGAGGCCGGTCAGATCGGTCATGTCGCCTCGTACTCGACCTTCGACGCCACGAAGATCGAGTACGGATCCTTTCATGCGGCCGTCCGGGCGACGATCGAGGAACGACTCCATCTGCTCCCGCCCTATCGGAGACGGCTGGCCGAGATTCCCTTCGAGCTCGATCGCCCCTACTGGATCGAGGACCCGGACTTCGACCTCGACTATCACATCCGCCACATCGCGGTCCCGCCGCCGGGCGACGTCGAGCAGCAGGCCGCGTTGATCGCCCGCATCCATGCTCGCCCCCTCGATCGCTCCAAGCCGCTCTGGGAGGTCTACGTGATCGAAGGCCTCCAGGACGGGCAGGTCGCTCTCTACAGCAAGGTCCACCACGCGACGATCGACGGCGTCTCCGGCTCGCAGATGATGGAGAAGCTCCTCGACCACCGGCCTCAGGGCGAGCGGGTTCCGCCGCCGAGCAGGCGCTGGGTCCCCGATCGCCGCCCCGGCGGCGCGGAGATGCTCGTCCGCGGCCTCGCCGGCGCGGCGCTCCAGCCTGGACGCATGGTCCGCACGCTCTACCGGACCGCCCGCGGCGTCTGGGAGAGCAACGAGCTGCTCTCTGCCACCGCGCGAACCCTCGGCCTCGATCGGGTCCCCCTCGCGCGATCCTATCTCCGGCATCGAGGAGCCGAGATCGACGCCGACCCGATTCCCCAGGCACCCGCGCCGCGGACCCCCTGGAACCGGTCGGTGACCCGGCATCGCCGATTCGCCTTCTTCTCGCATCCTCTCGACGATTACAAGCGGATCAAGAACGTCTTCGGCACCACGCTGAACGACGTGTTGTTGGCCGTGACCGCCGCCGCTCTGCGCCGATACCTCGAGGCGCGAGGCGAGCTGCCGACCGCTCCGTTGAAGGCGATGATCCCGGTCTCCGTGCGCACGAGCGACCAGCGCGACGAGTACACCAATCGGGTCACGAGCATCATCACGGAGATCGCCACCGACGAGAAGGACCCGGTCGCCCGGCTCCATCGGATCCACGACGCGATGCTCGATGCCAAGCGCATGCAGCAGGCCACTCCCGCGACCCTGCTCCAGGACTGGACGGAGTTCGCGATGCCGGCCGTGCTCGCCCAGGCCGCACGCATCGTGACGCGCACGCATGTCCTGGATCGATTGAACCCGCCCTTCAACGTCATCATCTCGAACGTGCCGGGGCCTCGGGATCCGCTCTATCTCGGCGGAGCCGAGATGTTGCGCTACTACCCGGTCTCCGCGATCTCCGAGGGCCAGGGGCTCAACGTGACCGTCATCAGCTACCGCGATCATCTCGACTTCGGCCTCGTCGCCTGTCGCGAGCTGATCCCGGATCTCTGGGATTTCGAGCCCTTCTTCGCGGAGTCCCTGGCCGAGCTGTGCCGGGCCTCGGAGAGCTGATCCCGAGCTGGCTTCCGGCTCGCGTCTCTCGGCTCAGTCGAGCGACGACCATCTCCTCTCGGGATAGAGCTCGGCTGCGGGCCGATGGAGCCACTCGTCGCGATAGGCGCGGCGCGCGAGATACCGGATCACCGCCTCGTCCTCGAGCCGGCCCGCGGCCACGGCCTCGTCGAAGGAGACGTTCGCCTCCGCGAGCGACGCCGAACGCCGGCCCAGCAGCGCGTCGAGCTCATCGAGCTCCTCTCGCTCCAGCCGCGCGCCGTACCTCCGCTTGCGATCCATGCAGCCGATCAGGGCGGCCACGTCGCGGGCGCGAGAGGCCGCGAAGGGACGCTCGAGCGCCGGCAGGACGTCCCGCTCCTGCGCATGAATCGCGGCGTCCGCCAGCACGTCCCGCTCTCCCTCGGCCTCCGGCATCTCCGGGCGCTCGATCTCGACGTCCATCGCGTCGGCCAAAGCCTCGCAGGTCGAGCGATCCCCCACGTAGCGATAGCAGAGGTACCACGCGAGCGATTCCCGGGGATGGGCGTTCAGGCAGACGTAGTGGATCGGGATCATCCCCCGGACGTTCTGCTGGACGCGGTAGTACTGAGCCGCGAAGCGATCGTAGGGGATGCCGGACTCGCTCTCGTAGAGGCGGAAGAGTCCCTCGAGCCCGCCCGACGGGTTCCAGAACTCGCGCACGCAGATATTGCCGAGATCCTCCATCGGGTCGCCGTAATGCCCCAGCTCCCAGTCGATCACCGCGCTCACCCGATCCTGCTGGAACATGAAGTTGACGGGCCCGGTATCTCCCTGGATCAGGGACACCCGCGCGACCGACTTCGGCACGAAGCGGCGCAGCCAGTCCACGGCATAGGTCGTGAGCGGATCGTGCATTCGCTCGAGGAAGGGCTTCCACTGGGTGAGGATCGTGTCGACCTCGCCGAGCGCGCACTCGGCGGAGCTCTCGGGACGCGTCCCGAGCACGTCGTCGAGATCCAGGGCATCGAGGTCGAGTCGATGGAGTCGCGCGATCACGCGAATGAAGTCCTCCATCACGGCGCGTTGCTGGAGCGGATCCTCGATCCGGTCCAGATCCGAGCGGCCGGCGTCGCGCTCGAAGAGGGTCGCGCGGAGCTCCGGGCTCCAGCCGTAGACCTCGGGCACGGGGACTGCGGTCGGCCCCAGGGCCTGGACGATGCGGGTCTCGCGCTCGAGGCGACGCGGGTCGACCTTCTCGTCCTCCCTCTGCAGTCTCAGGAAGCCCTCGAGAACGGAGCCGTCGGGCCGGCGCACGTCCACGATCCAGGCCTCGCGGCGCGCGACGTGTCGCTCCAGTCGCGAGACCTCTCCTCGTCCGACCCCGGCCACCCAATCGAGCAGGCCCGCCGGCAGATCGTGCGTGAGCTCGGTCATCCAGAACCTCCCTCGCCGATCCGGTTCGCATCGGCGACCGCACAGCATACCCCTCGAGCCGGACCGCTCGCGAGACCTCTCGGTGCGCCGGAATCTCCGTCGGAAGTCTTCGTCGCGAGTCTCCGCGAGAAGGGGGAGCCACGGAGGCGCGAGCGCCGCGGGCGATCGGACGACCGGGATCGCGATGAGCCCGACCCGGACCCGGCTGGCTCCGGATGGGCTCTGGATGGGCTCTGGATGGGAATCGGATGGGACGGACGGCTCGCTCAGTCCTCCATGCGAAGCACGGCCGCGCCCGTGAAGCGCCCCGCCCGGAGCTGATCGAGCGCCTCGTTCGCCTGCTCCAGGGAGAAGGCGACGGTCGAGGTCGTGACCGGAACGCGGGGCGCGACCTCGAGGAAGCGTCGCGCGTCCTCGCGCGTCAGGTTGGCGACGGAGCGGATGGATCGCTCCTCCCACAGGAGGCGGTAGGG
>CAYXLY010000176.1:0-6175 GCA_964466005.1 uncultured Spirochaetaceae bacterium
CTGCGCCGCCGCCCGCCGAAGAGCCGTCGACGCGCTGGCGCGCCTGAACGGGGATGCCACCCTCCTCCCGCTGCGACCTGCGACCTGCGACCTGCGACCTGCGACCTGCGACCTGCGACCTGCGACCCGCGCCGGCCGGCCGGCATGACATTCCGGGGCGGGCCGACTACGCTCCTCGAGCAGCGGGTGACTCCTGGACGCGCCCACGCCTCTCTCGCCCCGCGTCCCCCCGTGACCGAGATCGCTCGGCTCCCCAGCGAGCCGGAGGAGAATCCGTCGCCGTGGCGCGCAGAGAGCCCCACCGATCGAAGGCGCGCGCGAGAGACCGCTCCCGCTCGTCCTCCGCGACACCGGACCGATCCCGTACCCGGACCCCCGCGAAGCGACGCCGCGAGGCGCGCAACTTCGTGCTCTACGTCGAGGGGCCGCGTGACCGCGAGCTGCTCGGATGCTGGGCCCGGCGCGTCGACGGCGAGCTGGCCCGCTGCATCGAGCAGCACACGGTGATCCTGGGGGGCCGCCAGCCGGCTCGCGCGGTCGCGGACTTCCGCAAGCGGGGCGGGGCCGGAGTCGGGCTCTCGGGTCTGATCGTCCTCGACCGGGACCATCACGACGCGCTGCCGGAGGTCCCGGACGAGAAGGGGCTCGACCTCTTCGTCTGGAGCCTGCGCCATATCGAGAGCTACGTGCTCGTGCCGGAAGCGATCCGCCGGATGCTCCGGCTCGATCCCGAGGATCAGCGCATCGAGCGCTTCGTGGCCGACCATGCGCGCGAGGGCGCGCACGCGAAGCAGCTCCTCGGCGCGCGCGGGCTCCTCGGCGATCTGCTCGGCGCGGAGCTTCGGGCGGGCCAGATCGCGCGGGCGATGCGGCCGGAGGAGCTCCATCGAGACATCCGCGATCTCTTCCGGGAGATCGGCTCACGAGCCGGGCTCGGCGCGAGGGCTCCGGAGGTCGTGATCCGGGCGCGACCGCAGCCTTCGACGGCGCCCGGGGCGCCGGGCTCGAAGGCGCCGGGCGCCAGCCCCGTGACGTCCCAGGCGGAGGCCGCAGCGGAGCCGTCCGGGCTCGAAGCCGCCCTCGAAGCGGTCGCCGACGAGCCGACGGATCCCTGAGCCCGCGCGGCGTCCGTCCTGCTCCGACTCAGTCGCGATCCGGTCCCGGTCCGGTCAGGGATCCATCGCATCGCGCAGGATCGGGCTGCGCATCCGCTCCACGTCGACGTCCGTGCGCCGATGGCGAAGATCGGAGAGCAGCGCGACGGCGCGGTTCAGGAAGACGACGCCGATCAGGACGTGCATGATCAGGAAGATCACGTTCGTCCAGAGCGCGAACGCATAGAGCGAGGCGCTCTCCGCGTAGCCGTGGAAGAGATTGGCCCAGACGATCTCGCGGGTGCCGAAGTTCCCGAAGGACGGAACGAGCATCAGGAAATACATCACGGGAATGCCGGCGGCGAGCGCGGTCCAGTCGATCACGTTCCCGAAGGCGCGCGAGGCGAGGCCCTGGATCAGGACGTCGGCTGCGGCGAAGGTGCCGAAGACCCAGAGATAGGGGACGAGATCGCGCACCGTCATCCGTCCGGCGATCCAATCGAGCCGAAGCCAGGAGTAGAGCCGATCGACGGCCCCGAGGCGGCGCGCGACCAGGAAGGCGGCGACGGTTCCCCAGCCGATCCCGACGACGCTCGCGATCAGCGTGAACTGAACCTGGTCCTGCGCCACGAAGCCCAGAGCGAGCGTGCCCTGCGCGAGCAGCACCAGGAAGTGGGCGGCGAAGGGCAGCGTCGTGACCGCGACGACCGATTGCAGCGGCGCGCGGCAGAGCTGCCAGATGCCGAGGAAGAAGGCGGCGTCGGAGATGGAGTTGTTGAGCGCTCGCGCGAGCTCCGCACCCCCCTTCACCGCGACGATCTGGCGCGTCGGCACGGGCGCGAGGAAGCGCCGGATCATCGAGGCCTGGGTCAGGCACCAGACGAGGAAGAAGACGACCTTGTCGAGCACGGTGATGCCGACGAAGAGCGGCATGTTCGCCCGATCGGTCGCCTCGGGAATGGCCTGCCAATCGATCGCGAAGCCGAAGACGTAGACCAGCGCCGCGCCCGAGATACAGAGCGGGAGCACGTGGCGGGAGAGGATGCGAGGGAGGCGGGACACAGTCTCGCAGCATAGCCGCTCATCCCGATGGCGAAGAGGGACCCGGACGGAGCCGTCTTGGCCAAGCGCTTCCGGCCGGTCTACCCTCCGGGCACCGACACGATCTGCTGGCGTGTGCCCCACGCGGGCGGCCCGCCGCAGGAAGCCGCGCTCGCCGCTCGCCGCGCGCGCCCACCGGAGAGAGCATGAATCTCGGCTTTCGCATGCACGCCGAACGGACTCCGAACCCGAACAGCATCAAGTGGGTCCTGGGGCAGCCCGTGGCCGAAGAGCGGGGATCGGCCTCCTTCCAGGAGCGCGTCGATCCCGGCGTCTCGCCGCTCGCGTCGCCCATTCTCGAGGTCGAGGGCGTCGAGGGCGTGTTCCTCGGGCCGAATTTCGTGACCGTGACCAAGGCGGACGACGAGGAGTGGACGGAGCTGGCCGCGCCGATCGTGGCTGCGATCAAGGCGTGGGCGGAGACCGGCGAGTCGGCGCTGGGGCCGGACTACGAGCCGCCCCCCTCGCAGGAGAGCGACGTCGTCGTCTCGCGGATCCGCGAGATCCTCGAGCGGGACGTGCGCCCCTATGTCGAGCAGGACGGCGGCGAGATCCAGTTTGCCGGCTACCGCGACGGCGTGGTGGAGGTCGTGCTGCAGGGCGCCTGCGCAGGCTGCCCGAGCTCCTCGATCACCCTGAAGATGGGCATCGAGGCGCGATTGAAGGAAGAGATCCCCGAGGTGCGGTCCGTCGTTGCGCTCTGAGCTCCCGCTTCTCTTCCGCCGCCGTCGCAATCGACGCCGACGGCGGCGTGGTGCGCAATCGATCCGGAGAGGACGTCTCGCCCTCGCCGCGCTCAGTGCGTTCGGCGCGGCCGTGCTCGTCGGTGCGTTGATCGGCCGGGCGGGCTGGCCGGGCTGGGCGCGCGGCGCCTCGACTGGCGGACTGCCGGAGGTCTCTGCGCCGCCGCCGCCGATCGACCCGGCCAGGCTGCGCCTCGAGGATCCGCCGCGCTCGCGGGATCGCTTCGAGGGCGCGCGCCTGCGCGCGGGGGCCGTCGATCCCGCCGCCGCCGCGCGCCTGGTCGAGTTCTTCGATCCGGTGGCGCCCGACCGGCCGCTTCCCGAGGGTCCGGTCCGAATCGAGTACAGCCTCGACGAGACCCTGACCGAGCGTGTCTTCGAGATCCTTCGACGCGGACGCGTCGCGCGCGGGCATGCGATCGTCAGCGATCCGCGCAGCGGCCGGCTGCTCGCCTGGGCATCGACGGACCCGGAGGCCTTCCCTCCGGAGCGCGCCTATCCGGCGGCCTCCATCGTCAAGATCCTGACGGCGGCCGCGCTGCTCGAGGAGACGGGTCCCGAGGTCGATCCCGACTGCGTCTATCGCGGCAATCCCTATCGACTCGATCGGCGTCGCCTCGAGCGTCCGAGCAGCGGCCGGGAGGCCTCGCTCGAGCGCGCGCTCGCCACGTCCAACAATCAATGCTTCTCGCAGTGGGCCGTCGAGGAGCTGGGACGCGAGCGATTGCTCGAGATCTTCGATCGCTTCGGCTGGCTGGCGCCGGCGGCCGCGGGCCACGAGGCGGGCCGCGTCGAGGAGGCCGAGACGAAGCTGGATCTCGGCCGACTCGGAAGCGGTCTCGACGGATTGCGGGTGACTCCACTTCATGCGGTGCAGCTGGCGTCGATCCTGACGCACGGCCGACGGATCGAGCCGTGGTGGGTCGATCGCGTGGTCGACGCACGGGGGCGCTCACTCGAGCTGCCTCCGCGCAGCGCGGGACGTCGCGTCCTGTCGCCGGATCTCGCCCGCTCGCTCCGTTCGATGCTCGTATCGACCACGCGGCGGGGCACGGCGAAGAGCGCCTTTCAGGATCGCCGGGGTCGGCGGAAGCTCGGGGCGATCGACGTGGCGGGCAAGACGGGCAACCTCACGGGCTCGGATCCCTTCGGTCGCTACGAGTGGTTCCTCGGGCTCGCACCGGCGGAAGATCCGACCATCGCCGTCGTCGTGCTCCAGCTGCAGAGCAATCTCTGGTGGTCGCGCTCGAGCGAGCTCGCAGCCGACATCCTGCGACAGGTCTTCTGCGAGCGGAGCGGCTGTCGTGCCGAGCTCGCGAGTCGCTGGACCGGAGACCTCGGTCCGTGGGCGGCGCCGCTGCGCGTCTCCGACCTCGCGCGAACGACCGGATTCACCGCCGACGCGGAGCCGTAGCGCGCTGGCCGCGCGCGCTCCCCGCTCTCTCCGGACACCCGCTATACTTCTCGTTCTCACCGAGTCCGGAGAGACCGGTCTTCCCGATTCGCATCGAACGAGCGGGCGCGTGGTGCGCCTCCGGTCCCCCACGAAGGCGAAGCGATCCGAAGAGGCTGCTTCGGCCTTCCGTCGACGATGGATCCGGACGGGCAAGCGAGTGCGGTGCGGAAGCGAGAGGGCATGAGCCAGGGAGTCGGACGATTGAGTGAGAGCACGTCCACGGATCGACCGGCTGCATCGGGGCATCGCTTCGGACCGGATCTCGTATGCTCCGAGTGCGGGATCTCCTGGGAAGAGCATCAGCGCAATCCGCGTCCCTGCCGCCCCGATACCGGACCGGGTCCCTTCGAGCGTCGACCCGGCGACGTGCCCGAGGACCGACCCGCCGCGGCCTCCGCGGACTCGGCATCCGACTCACGCGACGACTGAGGACGGCGTTTCCGATCTCCCCGCTCGACTCCCGTCGCCTTCCCGATCTCACTGCGCTTCCGCTACCCCCTCCATGGCCGTCTGTGATTCCGCTGTCATGGCTCACCGGGACGGAAGGTGACGAAAACCGTCCCTGCGCCTGACGGGCAACGTCACTTTCAGGCGCCAGGGACGGGCTGCGGCATTGCCGCTTCACCCCGATCGATCCGCTCGATCCCGATTCGTCGCGCGCCAAAGCCGAGTCTTTCGAAGGGGATGGATGCCGATCTGCCGTCCGGTGAGAGCGTGGATGCGCGCTCCGCTGCCAGAGGCGATGCGATGGCACGGGTGTTGCTCTTGGAAGGCTCCGGCGGAAGCAGCCGACTCCTGGACGGGAACTCGGAGAGACCGCAGCCAAAGCCTGCATGGGGCAGGGACTCGATCACTCGAGTGTTTCAAGATCCAAAGGATAGACATCACAATGAGCAACCTCATCCGAAAGTCCAAGAAGGGCTTCACCCTCATCGAGCTCATGATCGTGGTCGCCATCATCGGTATTCTGGCCGCGATCGCGATCCCGAACTTCCTGCGCTTCCAGCTCAAGAGCAAGAGCTCGGAGGGCAAGGTGAACATCGCGGCGATCCGCACCGCCGAGGAGTCCTTCCTCGCCGAGTTCGGCAACTACGTCGCGGCCGCCGTGACGCCGGCTGCCATCCCCGGCTCGGCCAAGCAGCCCTGGCCCATCGTCGCGGGTGTCGCGGGCGTGGATGACTTCAACCAGCTCGGCTGGTCGCCGGAAGGTCAGGTCTTCTTCCAGTATCAGGTGACGACCGTCTCCGCGACGCCGAGCGCCTACACGATCAGCGCCGTCGCCGACATCGATGCCGACACGACGCCCCAGGCCTGGGGCTACGTGAAGCCGGTCGCGGGCACGGCTGCCGGAGTTGCCGCTGCGGGCGCCGGTCACTCGAACTGCGTGGCGGCCGGTGTGGGCCCCGCTCAGAACCAGCTGAACACGGTCGGGCCCTGCACGGCCACGAGTGGACAGTCGATCTTCTAGATCGCGTCCACGAGCGATCCGAATCGATCCAGCGAAGGGGTCGGGCGAGCGCGCCCGGCCCCTTCTCTGTGATTGGACGTGGAGACTCGACTCGACGGGATCGCTCCGCTCTCTTCGCGGCCTCGGCCTCTTCGACCCGCTCTCCTCGAGTCGTCCTGCTCGGGTCTGCAGCCCGCGCGGGTCCGGGAGCGCATCGGTGTACGAGCGACTCGGGCCGATGAAGCGCTCGGCCTGAGGGGCCGCTCGGGCCGATGAGCGGCTCGGGCCGATGAGCGGCTCGGGCCGATGAGCGGCTCGGGCCGATGAGCGGCTC
>CAYXLY010000176.1:6275-8805 GCA_964466005.1 uncultured Spirochaetaceae bacterium
GGGCCGATGAGAGAGCGGTCAGCCCAGGATGCGGCCCCCGCCTCCACCACCGCCCATGGGTCCGCCCATGCCGCCGCCCGGTCCGGGCGGTCCCTGGCCGGGCACCACGATGCGGTTCATCTCCTGCCTCTGCATCTCGCGCGCCTCTTCCATCAGCCGCTCGACGGCATCCTGGACCGCCTTCGGGAAGGCCTCGAAGGCCTCCTGCAGGCTCGAGGCCTCGATCGGGCAGTTGATCGGCAGCGGCCCGCGCTGGGACATGAGCGTCGTCTCGCCGACGAACATCTGGGGCCGACCCGGGTCGTCGGAGCCGTCGGACTTGATCGGGGTCAGCCGGCGGATCGAGGCGACCTTCAGGTCCGTGAAGGTCTCCTCGCGATAGAGATTGTCCTGGTCGACGGCGATCTCGCCGAGCGGATTGGGTTCGTCGCTCACTGGCGTGCTCCTCGGTGGGTCGGGCGATGCGTTCTCGCACCCATGTTCGCAGACCGAGGCGTCCCGATCGACCCTTCCCGTCGACCTCCTTCCCGTCGACACGGGTCCGCAGGCGTGCTCAGGAGCTCATGATCTCGGAGAGGAGGGCGCCGAGGTCGTCGACCTCGGGATCGGGGTCGCCCTCGGAGTCGACTCCCGGGAGACAGGCGACGAGCTTCTCGAGGGCCTTCGTCGTGGTCGCGTCGAGGCGGCGGAAGACCAGCGCATAGCCCCGGCGGCCGTCGTCGCGGTCGACCTCGGCCTCCACGACGATCGGCTCGCCGGGCCCGGGACCGTGGAGAGCGAGGCGGAAGCGATCCCCGACGCGGAGCTCCTCGATGCGCTCGACGCGCATTCCGCCGGGCGAGAGCTCGCGACCGATCATCACGAGCGGGCCGGTCGGGGTCTCGGCGAGAAACGACGTGTCGAAGCGCCCGCGAGGCTGACGACGGCGGTCGCCTTCCACCGCTCCGGCCTCCACGAGCCGGTCCTCGGGATTCCGGGCGAGATCGGAGCGGGACGCGCGGGACGATTGGCGAGAGACGGGAGAGGCCGAGAGGGCCACCCGGGTCTGCGATCGGGGTCGGATGGCCGGGTCGGTCTCGTCGTCGAGCAGGAGATCGGGCAGCGAGGGCAGCCGACAGGGCGGCAGAGCCGGCTCTGCGAGCGCCGGGGAGGCGCCCGTCGAGGACGGTCCCGAGGCCCAGCCGTTGATGAGCGCGGCCAGGCGGATCCGCGTCGGCTCGGGGAGGTCGCCATCGAAGACGACGGCGAGGCTCTGCTCCCCGGCGTCCGGGTCTCGCGTCATGCGACGGATGCGTCCGCGGAGCGCCAGCGGCTCGCCGTCGCCGAGCCCCTCGCTCGTGTCGGGGAGGATCGTGAAGGCCAGCGACTCGCCGATCGATGCCGGCGCAGAGGTCCGGAGACGGCAGCCCCGGTTCGAGACGTCGAGCAGGATCGCCCTCGGGCGCTCGGCGTCCGTCCCGGCCCCCGCGCTCGCTGCGGCCTCTGCCGCCGATGCGCCGGACGCCCCGGACGTCTTCGTCCCCGGCATGGATGCCGTCCCGGACTCCGTTCCGGGAGCCGGTCGGGTCTCCGACTCACCGATCTCGAGCTCGACCGGGGACACGACGGCGACACGACTCTCGCGCCGGCGCTCCCGGCCCCGATAGAGCGCGCGAGAGATCAGGAGCCGCCAGATCTCGTCGTCTGCAGGCAGGCCGACCAGGAGATGGACGCCCAGGCGTCGGGCACGGCGCTGCATCGCCGGCGAGGTCTCGTCGGAGGCGAGAATGCGCAGTGGACGATCGGGGCCCGCATCCGGCGGACTGCCGCGGCGCACGCGCTCGATCCGGCGCGGCGTCGCGACCAGCAGGTCCCGCGGCGGCGCGAGCTGGCGCGGGATCGACCCGCCCTGCAGTCGCTCGAAGGAGCAGCCCTGGCGCTCGAGCGCCCGGGCGACGTCCTCGAGCTCGCCGTCGTCGATCAGCAGGATGCCCGGGTCGGTCGATGCCTGGCTCATCTTCGTCTCCGATTTCGGCTCGGATCGGGTCTTCGGCGGGCTCGGCCGGCGGAGAGCGCCTGCGAGAGCCACCGCTCTCCAACTCTGCCCTTTGCCCCCGACTCCTGATTCGTCCGGTCGGGCGGATCGCTGAACAGCGCTCGATCCGGGCTCCGGAGCAGTCGGCTCCCCGAGCCGGCGTCGCCCGCTCGCGCGGGCTCTCACCTGGCTCGGCCGCCCGGCTCGGGCGAGCTCTCGCCCTGTCCTGCCCGCTGCCCCAGCCCTTGCGCCCTGCGTCCCGACCTATCCCGTGGGGTCAATCACTGAGCGGTCTCGTCGCTCGGGTCGGTCGCCCCCACGGGATCCCTGGCCCTGACTGGATGGCCCTCGCGCGGTCGGGCCAGCACGGGGGCGAGTCCGGCCCACGCGAGGGCCGAGAGCAGCGCGGCGAGAGCCAGGCTGGCCGGACTCGGCTCGAAGCCGGCGACGCTCCCGATCAGCGCAGCCGCGTTGTTGGCGGCGTGGGCGAAGATCGCGGCCCAGATCCCGAAGAGC
>CAYXLY010000177.1:0-8769 GCA_964466005.1 uncultured Spirochaetaceae bacterium
CGATCGCGCATCAGCTCTCGACCGCCTCCTTGCCCGGCTCCGAGACCGTCGCCGTCTGGCGGTCCGGGACCGGCGAGGTCCATGCGCTGGTCGCGCTCTCCGTAGCTAGAGTCCAACGATCCGTCCGGGCTGCGCGGGCGATCCCGCCGGCCGCTCGCGAGAGCCTGGCCCGCCGGGCCGCGGACGCCTTCGCTGCCATGGACGAGGCCCTCGCAGAGGAGTGAAGGGAAGCCCCGAGTCATGCGTTCCGACGCGATCGACCAGCTCCTGACGACGTACTTGCGCCATCCCGCCCGGGTGAGCTGGGAGGGCGCCTTCGGAGACTCGGTTCGCGGCATCTTCGAGGGCGCTCGGCTCGAGCTCGCGGGGCTCGCCGTGCTCGCCCTGCCCTTCGAGAGCATGGTGCTGGAGGCCGATCGCTTCCGCTTCAGCCCGGGTCTGCCGGCCCGCTTCGACGTCATGGGCCCCCGGATCGAGATCTCGATCGATCAGCGGCGCGTCGATCGCTGGCTCGCCCGGGCCCGCGCTCCCTTCGCGCTCCAGCTCACCGATCGCGCGATCGAGTTCCGCATGGACCTGGCCGGCTTTCCTGTCTCGCGGGCAGAGACCGAGCTCGTGATCGATCGGGGCTGGTTCAGCCTGCGTCCGAGGAGCGCCGAGTTCCTGGGCCTCCAGAACCGGTTCGCCTCCCTGTTCCGGGCCGCCCTGCCGCTGCCGCGACTGACCCGGGAGACCCGTCTCACCGGCATCCGCCACGCTCCCGGAGAGCTCTCCTTCCAGCTGACCCTCGAGGACTTCGAGGAGGAGATCACGCCCGGGCTGATCCAGCGCATGCAGGGCCGCTTCATCCCCTTCGCCGAGCGGCGGCCGCTGCCCGGCTGGGCGAGATGGCCGCGGCGGCCGGAGCGTCGCGAATGAGCCCGGCGATTCCCGGCGGTCTCAGCGCACCCGGGGCGGGGCGCGACGGATGGGGGCGTCTTCGCCTCTCCGATCCCGGGGCTCCTGGAAATGCTCCCAGGGAAACTCGGGCGAGAGGATGGGCTTCCAGTCCGGCGGAAACTCGAAGGGCGCCGTGACGATCTCCCACACGCCGACCAGCTCCGTGACGGCCGTCATCGTGACCCCCTTCACGAGGCCCCAGGTCGCCCCCATGAAGGGCCCCTGTGCGCGCGTCGTCTCCACGACCTCGCCCGGCAGCGCGAGCACCCCGAGGCCCAGGTTGGCGAATCCGCGACCGAGCTTGCGGGCCGAGCTGTCTCGAGCCTCCGCGGCGCTCGCGCAGAGCAGCGCGACGCAGACGAGTACGCCGAGGGGGCCGACCCGGCGCCCGAGCCGGGATCGGGACCTCAGCCGGGGAGTGGCGATCTCGATTCCCGCAGGGACCGCGCTGCCGTCCGCCCTTCTCTTGCTCCACTCGGTCACGTCATCTCCCCCTGGCCCCCCACTCCCGCGTGCGGGAGATTCGCAGCCGCTCCCTCGAAGAGCATCCTCTCCACGTCCATCTCCACGTCCATCGCTTGCATCGTCCGTCGCGAGGGGTTTCTGTACCGACACCGCTGATCGGGAGATCTTCCGGGCCCCGCTCGAGGCGGCTGGCAGGCAGAGATACCCCACGGGCTCCCGAAAGATCCATCCGATACCGAGGCCAGCCCCATGAGTCGCTCCCGCATCCGAGAGTCCGAGGTCACCGACGAGGCCGTCTACCTGCGTCGACGCGAGCTCCTGCGGCTCGGCGCCGGGGCGGCGCTGGGGCTCGGCCTGGGCGGATGTCCGGCAGCGGACGAGGCCGGAGCGCGCAGCTCGGACACCGCCGACGGCACGGAGCGCCCGCCCGAGATCGAGGGCTTCCGCGAGGCTCCGCCGGCCTATCGGGTGGAGGACGAGCAGACGCGCCATGCGGACGCCACCGGCTACAACAACTTCTACGAGTTCGGCACCGACAAGCGGGATCCCGCCCGCCACGCCCATCGACTCCGGACCGAGCCCTGGTCGGTCGTGATCGACGGCGAGGTCGGTCGACCGGGGCGAGTCCCTCTCGAGACCCTCCTCGCGCCCCATGCCCTCGAAGAACGCATCTATCGGCTGCGCTGCGTCGAGGCCTGGTCGATGGTGCTGCCCTGGATCGGCTTTCCCCTGGCCGATCTCCTGAAGCGGTTCGAGCCGACCTCGAAGGCCCGCTTCGTCGCCTTCGAGACGCTCCTCGATCCCGAGCAGATGCCGGGACAACGACGCAACGTGCTCGACTGGCCCTATCGCGAAGGCCTGCGGATCGACGAGGCCATGCATCCGCTCACGATCCTGGCCGTGGGTCTGTACGGGCGTCGGCTGCCCAACCAGAACGGCGCTCCCCTGCGGCTCGTCGTCCCCTGGAAGTACGGCTTCAAGAGCATCAAGTCGATCGTGCGCATCTCGCTCTCCGAGCAGCAGCCGCTCACGAGCTGGCACCAGCAGGCGCCGGACGAGTACGGCTTCTACGCCAACGTGAACCCCCAGGTCGATCACCCCCGCTGGAGCCAGGCCCGAGAGCGTCGGCTCGGCGAGTTCTTCAAGCGCCCCACCGCGCCCTTCAACGGCTACGCCGACGAGGTCGCGAGCCTCTACGAAGGCATGGACCTGCGCCGCTTCTATTGACGTCCATGCCCGAATCCCCCTCCCGATCGCGCGTCCCGAGATGGCTGCCTCAGGCCCTCGCGATCGGGCTCGCGATCGGACCCGCGGCGGAGCTGGCCTTGCGCTTCTCGCTCGAGGGCTTCGGGGCCGATCCGATCGAGGCAGGGATGCATCGGACGGGCGAGTCGGGGCTGCGACTGCTGCTGCTCTCGCTCACCGTCACGCCCCTGCGGCGCCTCTTCGGCTGGAGCGCGCTCGCGCCCCTGCGACGGACCCTGGGTCTCGCCGCGTTCGTCTACGCCTGCCTCCATCTGCTCACCTGGGCCGCGCTCGAGCATGCCCTGGACGGAGCCGCGATCCTCGAAGACGTCACCGAGCGTCCCTACGTGATGGCCGGTCTGGGGGCCTTCGCCCTGCTCTCGCCGCTCGCCCTGACCTCGACGCGCCGCTGGATGAAGCGGCTCGGCCCGCGCTGGGTCCGTCTGCACCGGCTCGTCTACCTCGCCGCGATCCTGGCGGTCGTCCATCATTTCTGGCTGGTCAAGGCCGACTACGGACCGCCTCTGGTGCACGCGGCCTGGCTCGCCGCGCTGCTCGGCGCCCGGATCCCCTGGTGGCTGCGCTCGCGGCGCGGCTGAGACGGCCGACCGATACCCGACGGGGTCCGACAGGGTCCAGCGGTGTCCGAGGGTCTGCAGACGACGCATCCCGGCGCCACAGGCCATGCTTGCCGCCGCCGGCCGCGCAACGCATTCTCTGGCCCCGATCCGGCGGGCTCCTCCGTCGCGGCCGAGCACGACGGCAGGGAGATCATGAGCGAGGAAGAGCGCGAGGAATCCGGCGACGTCCACCGCGTCGAGGTCGGCGGGCGGGAGCTCTGGCTCGTCGGCACCGCCCATGTCTCCCGCCGGTCGGTCGACCTCGTCCGCGAGGTGATCGAGCGGGAGCGGCCCGATGCGGTCTGCATCGAGCTCGACGAGGGTCGCTACGAGGCGCTCTCCCAGGAGAAGAAGTTCGCCGAGCAGGACCTGCGCGAGGTCCTCCGACGCAAGCAGCTCGCCACCCTGCTGTTGAACCTCATCCTCGCCTCGTACCAGCGCAAGCTCGGCCTCAAGCTCGGCGTCGCGCCGGGCAGCGAGCTGCTCGAGGCCGCAAAGGTCGCCGAGGAGAACGACATTCCGATCGCGCTCTGTGACCGGGACGTCCGGATCACGCTGCGACGGGCCTGGCAATCCCTCTCGTGGTGGGAGCGATTCCGTCTGCTCTCGGAGCTCGGGGCCAGCCTCTTCGACAGCCCCGACATCTCGGAGGACGAGCTCGCGCGGATTCGCGATCGCGACGTCGTGACGGAGGTGATGAACGAGCTCGGGCGCATGATGCCCGACCTGAAGCGCGTCCTGATCGACGAGCGCGACGCGTACCTGGCGCACGAGATCCTCGAGACCCGGGGCCAGAAGATCGTGGCCGTGGTCGGCGCGGGGCATATCGACGGGATGCGCCGGCGATTGGAACGCGAGGAGCGGGCCGATCTCGAGGCGATCACCGAGATCCCCCCCTCCTCTTCGTGGTGGCGGATCGCGGGCTGGAGCGTCCCGCTGGTGATCCTCGGATCGATCCTGGCCATCGCCTTCACCCAGGGTCCCGAGGCGGCCGGCGAGAACGCGCTGATCTGGTTCCTGGCGAACGCCATCCCGGCGGGCCTCGGCGCCCTGATCGCGCTCGGCCACCCGCTGACGATCCTGGCAGCGGCGTTCTCGGCCCCTTTCACGAGCCTGACCCCGCTGATCGGCGCCGGCTACGTGGCCGCCTTCACGCAGCTCTGGGCCCAGTCGCCCCGGGTCGGCGACTTCGGCTCGGTGGGCGATGACCTGACGATCCCGTCGCGCTGGTGGCGGAGCCGCCTGATGCGGATCTTCCTCGTGTTCGTCCTGACCACCCTGGGCAGCCTGCTCGGCACCTGGGCCGGCGGCGTGGGCGTGATCCGAAACCTCGTGGAGGGCGCCGGATAGAAGCGCTCGAACGGGATCGCCTCCGCAGGAGCCCCGAAGTGCGGCTCGAACGAAGGCTCCCCGACTCGCCCTGGCTAGAGCCCGTTCACCAGGATCGCGAAGTGGCTCGAGGTCGCGGCGTGTCGCTTGGGAATCAGGGCCTGGTACTCGCCCGACTCGTAGACCGCCTTCGCCTTCTCCTTCGACTCGAAGCTCAGGATGATGGTCTGATGGCCCGCCGTCTCGCCCTCGAGGCGCTCGGTCTCGCCGTCGAAGGCGACGATCTGGCACTGGTCTCCGATCTTCATCACCGGCCCGGCGGCCGACGAGTACTCGCCGTAGAGCGTCGGGTCTTCCACGTTGTAGTTGACGATCAAGTAGGCAGGCATCGAATCTCCTCGCTCGAGGCGGAGCACGGTAGCGCGCGTCGGCCCGGTGCCCCACCGCCGGAGCCCGTCTCCTCGAAGCCGGGACGCGGGAGGGGTATCCTCGCTCTTCGCCCCGTCTCCACGAGATCACACCCATGCGCGCTGCCCTCGAGGCCCTCCATCACGCCGAGCCGCTGCTGCTGCTCGCACTGGTGCTCGTCGCCGGGACGATCTTCGGGTCGCTCTCCCGACGCCTCGCCCTTCCGGGCATCACGGGGCAGATCCTCGGCGGCGTCACGATCGGGAGCGCGGGGCTCGGTCTCTTCTCCGAGGACTCGCTCGAGGGGCTCCAGCCGATCACCGACATCGCGCTGAGCCTCATCGCCGTCACGGTGGGTGCCCACCTCCACGTGCCCCGCCTTCGAAATGCGCTGCGCCGGCTCTCCTACCTGCTGATCTCGGAGTCCACGATCACGCCCCTGCTGGTCGGGAGCGCGCTCTATCTGATGGGGGGCGTCTCGCTGGAGCTCGCCATCCTCTTCGGCGCCGTCTCGATCGCCACGGCGCCGGCGACGATCGTGGCGCTGGTCCGCGAGACGCGCGCCAAGGGCGTCTTCGTCAAGACCTTGATCGCTGCCGTCGCGTTGAACAACACCGCCTGCATCGTCGTCTTCGAGGTCTGTCGGGCGATCATCGCCACGGATTTCGTTCTCGCCTCCGACCAGCTGCTCACGACCCAGGGCCCCCTCGCCCAGCTCCTCGGCCCGCTGGCGCTCGGCACGGTCGCAGCCGTCAGCCTCGATCGGCTGACGCGCCTCGCGCTCGGCCCCGAGCGGACGGCGACGGCCGCCGTCGTGACCCTGGTTCTCACCTCCGGTCTCGCCTCGGCGATCGGCGTCTCGCCGATGCTCGCCTGTCTCGTTCTCGGCGCAGTCCAGACCAACATCACGGACAGCCGCGGGACCCTCGTGGACTCCGTCTTCGCGGTCTTCGAGCCCGCCATCCTCTCGGTCTTCTTCACGCTTGCCGGGATGCACCTCTCACTCGAGCATCTCCATCTCGCGGGCCTGCTCGCGGCGATCTACTTCTTCGCTCGCCTCGCGGGCAAGCTCCTCGCCTCGGACCTCGCCCTGCGGGCGGCCCACGCCACCGATCGCGTCCGCCGCAACCTGGGGCTCGCCCTGGTGCCCCAGGCCGGGGTCGCCGTCGGACTGGTCCTCCTCATCCAGGAAGACGAACGCTTCGCCGCGGATGCCGGCCTCTTCGCCGCCGTCGTCCTCTCGGTCGTGACGGTCAACGAGATCGTCGGACCCGTGCTCACCCGCGCCGCCCTCGCGCGGGCGGGCGAGGTCGGGCGGGACCGGCTGAGGCTGATCGATTTCCTCCAGGAGGAGCATATCGTGACGGAGTTCGTCGCTCCGACCAAGGAGGTCGCCATCGCCCGGCTGGTCGACCTGATGCTGCGCAGCCACGAGATCCGGGGCATCGATCGCGAGACGCTCCTCGCCAGCGTGCTGGAGCGGGAGGCGCAGGCCTCCACCTGTCTCGGCAGCGGGCTCGCGCTTCCCCACGGAATCCTGCCGGAAGGGCAGCCCATGGCGGGGGTCATGGCCCTCTCGCGCGCGGGTCTCGACTTCGACACGCCCGACGGTCAGCCGGTCCACTGCATGATCCTGCTCGGCACCGCGCCCGAGGAGCGGGACCGCCATCTGCAGGTGTTGGCGGTGCTCGCGCGAACGGTCGGCTCGGACCGGGCCTTCCAGCAGCAGCTCGTCGACTCCAGGAGTCCGGCGCATGCCTACGAGCTCCTGCACGGAGAGGAGTCCGAGGGATTCAACTACTTCATGGAGGACACGCTCGCCCCTCACGGCTCGGGCGCATGAAGGGCCGCGCGCATCCGTGTTAGACTCCGACCGTTCCCGTCGATGCACCGTCGATCCCGACGAGGAAGACCGCGACCCGCGAGACGCAGGCCACGAGACGTCCGCTGCGCTCCGACACGGACGACGGCTGCGCTCCGAGAGGACGGCCTCGAAGAGGGAAGAGGAAGGCCGCGAGAGAAAGGCCTCGACGCGAGACGCGAGACGCGAGACGCGAAGAGGGGGATGCGAAGAGAGGGATGCGAGAATGAAGGCCTATCTCGACCTGCTTCGGGACGTGCTCGAGAACGGCGTGGACAAGGGCGACCGTACGGGGACGGGCACCCGGAGCGTCTTCGGACGACTCCTCCGCTTCGATCTCTCCGAAGGCTTCCCCCTGGTGACGACGAAGGCCGTGCATGTCCGGAGCATCCTCCATGAGCTGCTCTGGTTCATCCGCGGAGACACGAACGTCCACAGCCTCCAGGAGAAGGGGGTGACGATCTGGAACGAGTGGGCCGACGACGAGGGAGAGCTCGGCCCCGTCTATGGCGCCCAGTGGCGCCGATGGCGCGCCGCCGGGGCGCCGGAAGACGAGAGCGGGGGCACGGACGCGGCGCGCGAGATCGACCAGCTGGCCGCGGTCGTGGACCAGATCCGCACGAACCCCGACTCGCGACGACTCGTGGTGAGTGCGTGGAACGTGGGCGAGCTCGACCGGATGAAGCTGCCTCCGTGCCATCTCCTCTATCAGTTCAACGTCCAGCAGGACCGGCTCCACTGCGCGATGACGATGAGGAGCTGCGACGTCTTCCTCGGGCTTCCATTCAACATCGCGTCCTACGCTCTGCTGACGATGATGGTGGCGCAGGTGAGCGATCTCGAGGCGGGAGAGCTCGTGATCTCGCTCGGAGACACGCATGTCTACCGGAACCACTTCGATCAGGCCCGCCTGCAGCTGCAGCGCACGCCGCGCCCGCTGCCGACGATGCATCTGAATCCGGCCGTGAAGAGCCTCTTCGACTTCCGATACGAGGACTTCCGACTCGAAGGCTACGACCCCCATCCGCGGATCCCCGCCCCGATCTCGGTCTAGCGCCGCATGCGCCTCTCCCTCGTCGTCGCCGCGGCGCGCAACGGCGTGATCGGCCATCGCGGCCGGATCCCCTGGCGACTGCCGGAGGATCAACGCTTCTTCAAGCGCCTCACGATCGGTCATTGCGTCGTGATGGGGCGCAAGACCTTCGAGTCGATCGGTCGACCACTGCCCGGACGCGAGAACCTGGTCCTGAGCCGGGGGAGCGCGGATGCGCCGCCCGGGACCCGCGTGCTGCCGGCGCTCGAGCCCGCACTGGATTGGGCGCGAGAGAGCGGCTTCGAGGAGTGCTTCGTGATCGGCGGCGAGGCGATCTATCGCGAGGCTCTCCTCCGGGCGGATCGGGTCCTCCTGACCCGCGTCGAGGCCGAGCCCGAAGGGGACGTCTTCTTCCCCGCGCTCGAGGCCTCTCGCTGGCATTGCACCGGGCGGGAGCCGCATGTCGCCGACGCGCGTCATGATCATGCCTTCACCATCGAGACGTGGGAACGAAGCGACTGAGCCAGGGCTATGCTCCGAGGCCATGGCCGAAGAATCCCCTCGACCCGTACGGGCCCGCCGGACCGCCACCCCCGACCGTCTCGTCCGTACGATCTCGCGCTCCGGATCCCTGGCCGTGAAGGCCGTGATGGCCAGCGAGCTGATCAGCGAGACGCTCTCGCTGCGCCCTCATGCGCCCACGGCCGGCAATGCGCTCGGGCGCGCCATGATGGGGGCCCTGCTGATCGCCGTGGGCAGCGCCGCGGACGATGCCGACGAATCCAACGTCGAGTCCGTCCAGCTCCAGCTCCGCGGAGACGGGCCTCTCGGGGGCATCACGACCATCGCCGACTCGCGCGCCCGGGTCC
>CAYXLY010000178.1:0-8762 GCA_964466005.1 uncultured Spirochaetaceae bacterium
GGGGCGAGATGAAGCTCCGGAGACGCAATCTCCGCAAGGGGCTCGTCGCGGTCGGCTGCGTCGTCGGATCGATCTCGTGGCCTGCCTGGGGCCTCGGACTGCTGAGCCTGGGACTCGGCTGCGCACTCCACCTCTGGACCAAGGGCGTGCTCGAGCAGAATCGTCGGCTGACGACGGCGGGCCCGTATCGCTGGACGCGCAACCCCTTCTATCTCGCCAACTTTCTGATCGACGCCGGGCTCTGCGGCGTGATCGGATCGGTCTGGCTGAGCGGTCTCTATCTCGTCGTCTGGATGGGCTCCTATCTCCAGACGATCGCGCGCGAGGAAGACCGGCTGCGGCACCTCTTCGCAGAGGAGTTCGACCGCTATCGATCGAAGGTGCCGAGACTTCTGCCTACGCTGCGCCCGCTCCCGAGACGGGAGGCGAGCGGCGCCTTCTGCTGGTCGAACCCGAGCCTCGCGCAGGGGCGGGAATATGCCCGCCTCCTGGGCGTGGTGCTGGCCGCGGGCGCGGTCTGGGCGGCGGCGGTCCTGCGCCGTGAAGGTCTCGACATCCTGGAGCCCGATCGGGCGGTCGAACGCGGGCTGATCGGGCTGCTGGCGGCCGGCTGGATCGTGAAGCTGGCGCTGGCCGAGACCTTTCGACGTCCCGAGGTCTCCCTGCTGCCTCGCGCGCTCGGCTCGCGCATGCGGGGCCTCGTCGCGCTCGGCGCGAGCCTGCCTCTGCTGCTCGTGGTCGATCCCGAGATGCTGGAGCGGACGGGGGTCGGTCTCGGGAGCGGCCTCCTCGTGTCGTGGGCCGTCGCGGGGGCGAGCGCGGGCGTCATGAAGGCTCGCTCGGCATGGATCGGTTGGACGATCGCGTGCGTCGCGGTGCTGGGCTTCGGCGCGCTCTGGCAGGCTGTCGGGCTGGCAGTCCTGCCGGCGCTCTGGCTCGCGCTCTCGGCGCTCGAC
Source organism: uncultured Spirochaetaceae bacterium (assembly GCA_964466005.1). Taxonomy (GTDB): domain Bacteria; phylum Myxococcota_A; class UBA9160; order UBA9160; family UBA4427; genus UBA4427. The sequence continues at coordinate 957 of CAYXLY010000178.1, forward strand.
GATCTGGGCCGCCTGCGGCAGGGATCCGGGGCGGGTCCGAAGCGCGCGAGCTGGGCGGTCCTTCCGCGCGTTCTCGGCCTGGTGATCGGCGTCGTCACCTCCCTGCAGGCGCTCTTCGTCGCCATCCCCTGATCCCGGGAAGATCGGCTCCGGGGCCGCACGCGTCGCGTCAGGCGGGCTATCATCGGCCCGTTCCGCCTCATGACCGGTGAACGATCCAGGAGGAAGACCATGCGCGATCAGAAAATTCTCGTCACGGGCCCGACCGGCCAGGTCGCAGGCCCCGTCGCGACTCATCTCTCCCGAGAGAACGAGGTCTGGGCGACCGCGCGATTCTCCGACGAGTCGAAGAAGGCAGCACTCGAGAGCGAGGGCATCACCTGTGTCCGGAGCGACTTCGAGGCGGGGGACTTCTCGGATCTTCCGCGGGACTTCGACTACGTCCTTCATTTCGGCGTCGCGAAGACGCCCGACTTCGACTCCGACCTGCGATCCAATGGCGAGGGCGTCGGGCTCCTGATGAGCCATTGCCGGGACGCGAAGGGATTCCTGCACTGCTCGACGAGTGGGGTCTATCAGCCCGACGACCATACGCGCTTCGTCGAGGAGAGCCCGCTCGGCGACAATCATCGCGTCATGATGGCGACCTACAGCCTCTCCAAGATCTCCGCCGAGGTCGTGGTCCGCTTTGCCGCTCGGGAGTTCGGCCTTCCGACGATCATCACGCGGCTCAATACGCCCTACGGATCGAACGGCGGCTGGCCCTACTACCACCTTCTGATGATCAAGAACGGGACGCCGATCCCGGTGCACACGAATGCACCTTCTCAATACACGCTCATCCACCAGGACGACATCAACCGGACGGTGGGGCTCCTCGCGGTCCAGGGCACGGTCCCGGCGCGAATCGTCAACTGGAGCGGACAGGAGCACGTGAGCATCGAGGAGTGGTGCACCTACCTGGGCGAGCTGATCGGCGTCGAGCCCAAGTTCGACGTGACCGACCGGACGTTGGAGAGCGTCACGACCGACAACACGAAGATGCAGGAGCTCGTCGGGCCCGCCGAGGTGTCGTGGAAGGACGGCCTGCGTCGGATGGTCGAGGACCGCCATCCCGACTGGCTCGTTTCCTAGAGGCCATCTCATGAACCCCTCGGTCGCGATGCACGCGTCTTCGACCCGATCTCTACGTTGCGAAACCTTGGAGTAGCTACGGCTACGCCTGCGATTTCGCGCCTTGATCTCGGGTCGAATCCACGCACCTCGCTCGGTCGGGGTTTATGAGATGGCCTCTAGACAGACCGAGAATCGGGGGCGTCGCGACCGCCCGCCCGACCGCTCGGTCGTCGGGCCGGGGCCGACGTCGCGAGGCCCCGCCCCCCGACGGCGAGTTCTGCGCCGCGCAGCCCGGCGAACGGCTCGCTCCCCGAATGGCGACGGGCGCAGGCCCGAAGAACAAGACGAAGACCACGACGGCGTGGCCCGGGAGACGGGCGCACGTCCCGAGCCGGACCCGAGGACGCAGCGGATGGCAGAGATCGAGACCGGAATTCAGGAGGTCGATCCCAGGCACCAGCTGGACGTCGACTCGCTCGCCTCCTTTCTTCGAGGCCGCCTGGAGGGCTTCGAGGGGTCCTTGCGGGTCCGGCAGTTCAAGGGGGGACAGTCGAACCCGACCTACCATCTCGGCGATGGGAGCCGGGAATGGGTCCTGCGCCGCAAGCCGCCCGGCCAGCTGGTCTCGTCGGCGCACGCGATCGACCGGGAGTATCGGGTCCTGCGCGCTCTGATGCAGGTCGACTTTCCGTCTCCCCGGCCGAGGCTCTACTGCGAAGACGAGGGCGTCATCGGAAGCGAGTTCTACGTGATGGACCGCGTCGAGGGGCGGATCCTCGTCGACCAGACGCTGCCGGGCTGGACGCCGGAAGACAGGCGCAGCCTCTACGCGTCACAGCTCGAGATCCTCGCTCGCCTGCATTCGATCGACCCGGCGGCGATCGGGCTGGCGGACTATGGCAAGCCGGGGAGCTACTTCGCGCGTCAGATCCACGTCTGGAGCAAGCAATACGAACGCTCCGACGTCGAGCGGAGCCCCGCGATGGAGCGACTCATGGCATGGCTGCCCGAGAACGTGCCGTCGGACGACGAGACCGCGATCGTGCACGGAGACTACGGGCTGAACAACATGGTGATCGATCCCCGGCAAGCCCGGGTCCGGGCCATCCTCGACTGGGAGCTCTCCACGATCGGTCATCCCCTGGCGGACCTGACCTATCATCTGGCGCAGAGGCTGACGCCCGGCGGACACTTCGCGTCCCTGGGCCCGTCGGAGCTTCCCGCGCTGGGAATCCCGACCCAGGAGGAGATGGTGGACCGCTACTGCGAGCTGACGGGTCGCGAGGGGATCCAGGATCTCGATTTCTACCTGGCCTTCCACCTCTTCCGCATGGCCGGGATCCTCTTCGGCATCGCGGGCCGGGCGAAGGTCGGCACGGCCGCCGGGAGCGAGGCCTTCGAGATCGGCAGGACGGCGCCCGTGCTGGCGGAGCGGGGACTCGAGCTGGCGGCCCGGCTCGGTGCGTAGCGGGATGGCGTCCTCGACGTCCCCCATTACGTGACCGGATCCGTGACCGGATCCGGACTCTCCCCTCGCGACGCGTGCCGAACGGCGTCGACCCGCGCGCCGAAGCGCTCTCTCGCGCGTGCGCGCCGGGTCGGGACGTGCTCGGTCGGAAGCCCGTCGACCGGCTCGACGTCCTTCAGGATCTCGCGCGCCATGGCCTGCTTGTGGACCTCGTCGGCTCCGTCGGCCAGTCGCAGGGCGCGGCCCATGCGGTACATCGATTCGAGGGGCATGTCGGTCGTATAGCCGAGCGCGCCGTGGATCTGGATCGCCCGATCGATGATCGCGAGCATCATCTTCGGCGCGTAGTACTTGATCATCGAGATCTCGGTGCGCGATCTCGACCCGTGACCCCCGCGTTGGTCCATCGTCCAGGCCGCCTGCAGCACCATCAAGCGAGCGGCCTCGAGCTCCGTGTACGACTCGGCGATCATGTCCTGGACCCTCTGCATCTCGCCGAGAGGCTTGCCGCGCGTGCGTCTCGAGGCCGCACGCTCGCACATCATCTCGAAGGCGCGCCGGGCCTGCCCGATGCAACGCATGGCATGATGGATGCGTCCTCCGCCGAGCCGCTTCTGAGCGAGCAGGAAGCCTTCGCCCGGCTGGCCGATCAGATGGTCCAGGGGCACACGGCAGCCCTCGTAGAGAACCTCGGAGTGTCCGCCGATGCGATCCATGCGGGCTCCGGACTCGGGCATCTCGGGATGCGCCATGCTCCCGACGTCGCGGACGATCCTCATGCCCGGCGTGCCGGCGGGCACGACGAGCATGGAGGCGCGCCGATGAGGCGGCGCCTCGGGATCGGTGATGGCGAAGAGCAGGGTGAAGTCCGAGACGGAGGCGTTCGAGGCGAACCACTTGTGTCCGTCGATCACCCACTCGTCGCCGTCGCGCCTCGCGCGGGTCGTCATCTCGGTCGGGTTCGAGCTCGCCACGTGCGGCTCCGTCATCGAGAAGGTGCTTCGGAGCTCTCCGCGCATGAGCGGCAGGAGCCAGCGCTCGCGCTGGGCCTCGTTGGCGCCGACGGCGAGCAGCTCCGCGTTGCCGGAGTCGGGGCCCTGGCAGCCGAAGATCTCGGGCGCCAGCTCATGGCGGCCGAGGATCTCGTGGACGAGTGCCAGCTTGACCTGACCCATGCCCTGTCCCCCGTGCTCGGGGCCGAGGTGGGGGGCCCAGAGGCCTCTCTTCTTGACCTCTTCCTTGAGTGGCGCCCAGAGGGCGTCGAGCTCAGCCTGGTCGAGTCCCGCGCAGAGCAGATCGACGGGGATGATCGTCTCGTCGACGAACTCGCGGATCCAGTCCAGCGTCTCCTCGAACTCCGGCTCGGTCGAAAAGTCCCAGCCCATTTCCTCTCTCTCCCGGATGATTCGGCTCTCGCGTCCGGCTCGTCTCCGAAGGTCGGACCCCGGAGCGCCGTCGGTCGTATGCTAGCTTGCGCTCCAGTCTCCGGGGCGCTCGCAGACTCGAAGGGCCTCGAGCCTCCCGGACTCGGGCATCGGAAGTTCGAACCGCTCGAGAGGCTCGAGACCCCGAGATCTCGATCATCCCGAGCTCGATCACCCCGAGAGAGAAGGACAGAGAGGAGAGGATCGTGTCTTCCTTCATGGCTCGCCTCCTCCAGAGTCTCCGGGCGGGGTCGTTGCTCCTCTTCGTCCTTGCATGCGGGGGAGAGCAGGCCGAGCCGGATCCCTCGACGACCCGGGTCACGCGAGGCGGCGAGATCATCGGCGTCTCGCTCTCCGGGGGCGCAGTGCATGCCTGGCGAGGCATTCCCTATGCCCGGCCCCCGGTTGGTCCGCTGCGCTGGCAGCCTCCCGCTCCGCCCCGGAGCTGGGAAGGTCGTTTCGCCGCGCTCGAGTCCGGAACGCCCTGCTCCCAGCTCGGCGGGGATCCGGTGATGGGCGACGAGGATTGCCTCTATCTCGACGTCTACGCGCCGGCCGGAGCCGACGAAGCCGCCTCGACGCAGGGCGAGCGGAAGCCGGTTCTCTACTGGATCCACGGCGGCGGCAACAGCATGGGAGCCGGGCATCAGCTGCCGCCCCAGCGCCTGGCGGCCGAGCATGACGTCGTCGTCGTGACGATCAACTATCGCCTGGGCGTCTTCGGCTGGCTCTCGCATCCCGCGCTGCGGGCGAGTGCCGAGGGGCCGGAGGCGGCCTCCGGCAACTTCGGCACGCTGGACATGATCCGTGGACTCGAGTGGGTCCAACGGAACATCGACGTCTTCGGCGGGGACCCCGATCGCGTCACGATCTTCGGCGAGTCCGCGGGCGGCGTCGACGTCTACTCCCTGCTCTTGTCCCCCCGCGCGAGAGGTCTCTTCCATGCGGCGATCTCGCAGAGCGGCATGCCGAGGACGGCGACCCGAGCCGAGGCGGAGCACTATGTCGATGCGCGGACCGATGCCCGGACCGATTCCGATGCGGATGCGGATACCGAGGGCGTGGCCCCCGGTCGTCCGGGTAGCTCGGGGGAGCTCTTGCTGGCGCTCCTGCAGGAGCATCGCGGAGCCACCGATCGGGAGTCGGCGAAGCGGCTGGCCGAGGCCATGGACTCCTCCGAGACCGAGCGCTTCCTGCGCGGGCTCTCCAGCGAGCAGATCCTGGGGCCCTTCGCGCGGGCCGTGGGGGATCGGCCGATGCCCGTCTACCTGACTCCGACCGTGATCCGGGATGGCGCCGTGATCCCCGACGTCGACCCGATCGAGGCCTTCTCGACGCCCGGAGGCTACAACGCGGTGCCCTTCATCGCGGGGACGAATCGGGAGGAGAGCAAGCTCTTCCTCGCCCTCAGCTCGCCCCATGTCTCCCGGGTCTTCGGCCTGCCCGTCGGTCTCGAGAGCAAGCGCCTCTACGACGTCGAGGCGGAGTATGGCGGCCTCGTCTGGAGGCTCCAGGGCGTGGACGAGCCGATCGCGGCGATGCGGACCAGCCAGGGCCCCACGGTCTGGGCCTATCGCTTCGATTGGGACGAAGAGGGCAGCGTGCTCGGGGTGGATCTCTCCGATCTGATCGGAGCGGCTCATGCGGTCGAGCTGCTCTTCGTCTTCGGTCTGACGGATCTCGGGATCGCGAATCACTTCCTCTTCGAGGATCGGGAATCCGCCGAGAGGCTGTCGCGACAGATGCGATCCTACTGGACCCACTTCGCACGGACCCTGCGTCCCGGAGACGGGGGCATCGACGATCTTCCCGAGTGGCAGCCCTGGAATCCCGCGGTCGGCGGCGCGAAATACCTCGTCTTCGACTCCATGGCGGAGGGCGGCCTCGAGCACGGGACGGATCGGATCGACCGCCGCTTCGTGCTCGAGCGGGTCTTCCATGATCCCCGACTCTTCGACGACGCCGAGCGCTGCGGCGTCCTCCGGAACATGGTCCATTGGAGCACTCTTCTCACCGCGGAAGAGTACGAACGGATCGACGAGGGGGCCTGCCGGGCGCATCCGCTCGAGTCGTCGACGCATTTCCCTTCTCTCCCGGCGCGACCCGAGCGGCCCGAGGCATCAGGGCGAGAAGAGCAAGCCGAGCGCGCCCTGCCGGATCAGTCCGACGGCGCGCTGCCGGGCCGGGTCGTCATCGCGGCGGACTGAGCCTGCGCCGACCGGACTCGATGACGACGGAGACGTGTCGTCCGCACGCGGAGACGAAGCGCTCCGAAGGAGCTCGATGGCCGAGGACGGGAAAGCGAACGAGCCGGAGCCGCTCGAGCCGGACTCGGCGATCCTCGTCGACGTCGCGCGAATGCGGATGCCCTTCGGACGTCATGCGGGGCGTCGCTTGATCGACCTGCCCGAGCCCTATGTCGTCTGGTTCCGGAGGCAGGGGTGGCCACGAGGCCGTCTCGGGATGTTGCTCGCGACGCTCTACGAGATCAAGGCGAACGGCCTGGAAGAGCTGCTCGCACCGCTGCGGGAGCCCGGCGATCCACGCCGACGAGACGCGCCCTCTCCAGACGATCGACGCGAGCGCCCGGTGCGCTTCAGCGAGAGGCCGCCGCGTTCAGGACGTCGGTGAAGGTCAGGATGCCCGCGAGCTCGTCTCCGTCGAGGACCGGGGTCGTGCGGACGCCGGCCATCCTCATCAGCTGCACGCAGTCTTCGATGCAGAGATGAGCCGGAACGGTCACGGCGGGCTTCGTCATGGCATCCTCCACGCAGAGCTCGTCGAGCGCCGCCTCGCCCGAGTCCGCGATGACCTGGATGCAGTCCTTGCCCGTGAGGATCGCCACGCCGCTCTGGACGCGGTCGGGGAGGATCAGCAGGCAGTGGATCTTGTGCTCGGTCATCCGCCGGACTGCGGTGCGAAGCGTCTCGTGTCGCTCGGCCTCGACGATCCGGGTCGTCATCAGGTCCCGGGCGCAGGACGATCTGAAATCCATCTTCAGAGCTCCTCTTCGAGGACGCGACCGGCGTCGAGATCGACGCGGAAGCGGCGTTTCGAGACATCGGACTCGAGCACGAGGGGGGTCACGCCGAGATCGATCCGGCAGCCCGCATGGGCCGTCCCGTGGATCTCGATCGTCGCGATTCTCTGGAGCTCGCGTTGTCGACGGCGCCATGCCCTGCGAGCCTCGAGCTCTTCCGCGGCGGTTCGGGGCTCGGCGTCCGGACGCGCGCGTGCGGCGCGTCGTCCCTTTCGGGTCCGGAGGGTGCCGTTGCGGTGGGCCTCGGGTCGCGTCGATCTCAGCGCCGTCGCGCCGCCGCTCGGCGGACAGGGACCCGGCGGCTCGAGCGGATGCGCCGCGCGAAGCAGGCAGGGACCTCCGGCAGGACTTCCGGCGTCCTTCAGGACGACGCGGCTCTCGGCTTGAAGCCAGTCACTGAGCATCCGGCCCCCGACCTCGATCTCGCGGGCGACGAGCTGAGAGGTGGAGACGCTGCGGACGATCCGGAGACGGCCGCGGGCCTCGAGCCGGATGCCGAGCGCATGGCGGACCTGCAGATCGCCTTCCGCCACGACGCTTCCGCCCTCGCGTCCGATCGCCCCGCCCGCGATCTCGATGGAGCCACCGGCTCGGATCCGGGCACCGTCGACGAGGCCCGCGATGCGCAGGTCGAAGCCGCTCTGCACGCTCATGCCGGGCATCACGTCCCTCTTCACCTCGAGGCTGCCGGAGGTCGCGAGATTCCCGCTTCGAGATCGGAAGAGCACACGTCTGAACTCCAGTCACTCCGGAGAATC
>CAYXLY010000179.1:0-8756 GCA_964466005.1 uncultured Spirochaetaceae bacterium
GATGGCGTCCGCCTGGTCCGATCCAACCTCGACCAACGCGCGGTGGACGGTCTCCTCGAGCGGCTCGCTCTCGCTCCGCTCGGTCGTCTGGCGATGAAGCGTCCGGACATCCGCTCCCGATGTCTCGATGAGCGCGGACTTGACCGTCCCGCTTCCCGTATTCAGCACTGCGATCTTCATGATGAGCGATCCCATCGCCTCCTCGAGCGCCTCCTCGAGCGCTTCCTCGAGCCCTCGATCGAGGTCGAGTCCATCGAGGATGGGAACGTGTGCGGGGGCGAGAAGAGCCGGGGCGCCGTCAGGCCCGGGTGCGGGAGAGGCCGAATCCCTCGGGCTCCGACGCCTCGTCGGAGTGCGGGAGGCGACCCTGGATGCGAGCGACTCCACGATGCGGGACGAGTCGAGCCCGCGAGCGGGATCGATGGACGGACCGACGAGGCGACCGGGAAGACCACCGAAGACATCGAGGAAGAGAAAAGCAAGTCGTATGCCGTGTGTCGCTCGCGTGAAGCACCGATGCCCCGTCTTCCCCGAGACGGGAGTCGGACCGCCATCGGGCAGTTTGCAGAATCTGCCGCTCGGGGCGGGGCTCGTGCGTGTGGCGCGGCGCTCGACGGTGGCGCCGGGACGAGCCGCTCGACCGGGCCTCGCGCCGGAGCCCTGGGCGGCTGCCCGGCCGCGGATGAACGTCGCGTGCTCCCAGGAAGATCGGTCGGGATCGGCGCAGGGGAGTCGTGACACGTCCCGCCGATGGCGAGGCCCTGCTTCGATCCATGGCATGCCCGTTGCAGCATGAGGATGCGGTCCGAAGCGTCCGACGTGCGGCCGGGGAGAGCGGATCGAGCAGGCGGCGAGAGCGGGCTCCAAGGCCGCTCAGCGCAGACGCGGCCGGTTGGACGCGCATGACCCGGACAGCGGCAGAGGGACAGACGGGCAGACGGGCAGAGGAGGACGCGGAGTCCATGAAGCGTGTTCAGCTATCGGCCGCGCGAGCGGACGGATTCGAGGTGCTCGCGCGAACCGACCGCTCCGAGGCGGCCAGCATGGTCCTCGGTCCGGGCGAGTCGACCGGGGGCGCCGAGAATCGCCATGAGGGTGCGGACCAATGGCTCTTCGTGGAGTCGGGCTTCGGATCTGCCACGGTGGAGGGCGAAGAGATCCACCTCGAGCCGGGCACGCTGCTCTTGATCGAGGCCAGCGAGCGCCACGAGATCCGCAATCCGGGGGACGAGCCCCTCCGCACGATCAACTTCTACGCGCCGCCCGAATATTGAGTACGCACCGCTGGAATATCGAGAGCGGGGAGGATCGGATGGAACGAGGGGACGAGCTGAGCGAGTGGGTGAGGACTCTCGACTCCGTCGGGTCCGCCGACGGCCCGCAGGTCGGCGGAAAGAACGCCTCGCTGGGCGAGATGATCGGCGCCTTGTCCGAACGCGGGATCCGGGTCCCGCGAGGATTCGCGACCACCGCCGCGGCCTATCGCCGTTTCGTCGAGGAGAACGAGCTCCTCGACGGCATCGAGAAGGCGGTGGCGGCGTGGCATTCCGGAGAATCCTCCCTTCACGAGGCCGGCGAATCGATCCGGCAGTCCTTCGAGGCAGCCGAGTTCCCCGAGGAGATCGCGGCGGCCATCCGAAGAGCCTATCGGGACCTCTCCTCGCGCTGCGGGCGCGAAGAGATCGACGTCGCCGTCCGGAGCAGCGCGACTGCCGAGGACCTTCCCGAGGCCAGCTTCGCCGGCCAGCAGGAGACGTTCCTGAACGTGAGTGGCGAGAATGCGCTGCTCGACGCGTGTCGGAGCTGCTACGCCTCCCTCTTCACGGACCGGGCGATCAGCTATCGGTCCGAACGCGGCTTCGAGCAGGACGACGTGGCCCTGTCGATCGGCGTCCAGGAGATGGTCCGCTCGGATCTCGCCGGGGCGGGTGTCCTCTTCACGATCGATCCCGAGACCGGCTTCGACCACGTGGTCGTCATCGACGCGAGCTGGGGGCTCGGCGAGACCGTCGTCCAGGGGAGCGTGGACCCCGACGAGTACACGGTCTTCAAGCCCCTGATGGGTGTCGACTCCTTTCGACCGATCCTCGACAAGAGGCTCGGAGCGAAGAGTCAGAAGATCGTCTACTCGGAGAAGAAGGGAAAGGAGACGATCGAGACGGTCGAGACCTCCGAGGACGAACGCCTGGCGCTCGTCCTGTCCGACGACGAGATCCTCCAGCTCGCCGAGTGGGCGATCCTCATCGAGGACCATTACGGACGGTCCATGGACGTGGAGTGGGCGAAGGACGGTCGAAACGGCGAGCTCTACATCGTGCAGGCTCGCCCGGAGACGGTGCAATCGCAGAAGAAGGCCGGCGCGCTCGAGCACTACACCCTTCGCCGGAAAGGGAGCCGCATCCTCTCCGGACTCGCGATCGGCGAGGCCGTCGCCGCGGGACCGGTCTGCCTGATCCGGGATCCCTCGGAGATCGAGAGCTTCCGCGAGGATGCCGTGCTGGTCACGTCCATGACCGACCCCGACTGGGTCCCCATCATGAAGCGCGCCGCCGCCATCGTCACCGACCATGGAGGAAGAACCTCCCACGCCGCCATCGTGAGCCGTGAGCTCGGCCTTCCCGCCGTCGTGGGCACGGGCCACGCGACGGAGATGCTGGAGGACGAGCAGGAGGTCACGGTCTCCTGCGCCGAGGGCGAAGAGGGGCAGATCTACGAGGGGATCGCGGAGTACGACGTCGAGACGCTCTCGACCGACACGATTCCGTCCACTCGGACGGGAGTCATGATCAACCTCGCGAGCCCGGGAGCGGCCTTTCGTTGGGCGCAGCTGCCGTCGGACGGCGTCGGGCTGGCTCGCATGGAGTTCATCATCAACAACGCGATCAAGATCCATCCGATGGCCCTCGTGCACTACGACTCCCTGGAAGATGATGAGGCGAAGGAGCGCATCGCGGAGCTCACGCACGGCTGGGACGACAAGGAAGCGTATTTCGTCGACCATCTCGCCTTCGGAATCTCGCGCCTGGCTGCCTGCGTGCATCCCCGCCCCGTGGTCGTCCGGACGAGCGACTTCAAGACGAACGAGTACGCCGAGCTCGTCGGCGGCCAGGCCTTCGAGCGGGAGGAGTCGAATCCGATGCTCGGATTCCGCGGCGCCTCCCGCTACTACAGCGATCGGTACCGAGAGGGCTTCGATCTCGAGTGCCGGGCCATTCGAAAGGCGAGAGAGGAGATCGGACTCGAGAACATCATCGTGATGATTCCCTTCTGCCGGACGCCGGAGGAGGCCGATCGCGTCCTCGAGGTGATGGCGGAGAATGGCCTGATTCGCGGGCGCAAGGGGCTGGCGGTCTATGCCATGTGCGAGATCCCCTCGAACGTCTTCCTCGCCGAGGAGTTCGCCGAGCGATTCGACGGCTTCTCGATCGGGAGCAACGACCTCACGCAGCTCGTGCTCGGCGTCGACCGCGATTCGGAAGACCTGGCGTCGCTCTTCGATGCTTCCCATCCGGCGGTGATGGTGGCCATCCGGGACTTCATCGCCCGGGTGCACGCGCGCCATTCCGTCGTCGGCTTCTGCGGGCAGGCCCCGAGCGACGACCCGCGCTTCGCCCGTGCGCTGGTCGAGGCCGGAATCGACTCGGTCTCGGTGAGTCCGGACGGGTTCCTGGGCGCGAAGCGGGAGATCGCTGCGGCGGAGGCCCTTCGCGATTCCGCCAGAGGGACGAAGAAGCGATGAGCGTGTCCGAGGGATCGGCCGAAGGCGGGAAGGCGCTCTTCGATCCCAGCGTGGTCTGGGAGGAGCTGGCGAGGGGAGGCGAAAGGATCGTCCTGCTCGTCCTGGACGGTCTCGGTGGGCTGCCCCATCCCGAGACCGGACGGAGCGAGCTGCAGACGGCCCGGATCCCGAATCTCGACGCGATCGCGGCCAGCGCCGCCTGCGGCCTCAGCGAGCCGGTGGCGGCAGGCATCACGCCCGGAAGCGGTCCGGGGCATCTCGGGCTCTTCGGCTATCACCCGCTCCGCCATCGCATCGGCCGCGGGATCCTCTCGGCGCTCGGGATCGACTTCCCACTCCAGGAAGGGGATCTCGCCGCTCGGATCAACTTCGCGACCGTCGACGAGAAAGGGCTCGTCCAGGATCGCAGGGCGGGGCGGATCGCGACCGACGAGGCTCGAGTGCTGTGTGACCGGATTCGCGAGTCGATCATGCTCGGTGACGACGTCGAGCTCTTCCTCGAGCCCGTCCGGGAGCATCGCGCGGTCCTGGTCCTGCGCGGACACGGGCTCGCCGGCGATCTCGAGGACACCGATCCGCAGCAGACGGGCGCGCCGCCGCGTCCGGCTCGGGCGAGGACGAAGGAGTCCGAGCGCGCGGCCAGTCTGATCCGCTCGTTCGTCGAGCAGGTCGCCGATCTCCTGGGCGACGAGCCGCGAGCGAACTCCGTCCTCTTGAGGGGCTTCGACGTGCATCGGCCGCTGCCCTCCCTCGAGCAGCGATTCGGGCTGACGGGGATCTGCCTGGCGGAGTATCCGATGTATCGGGGCGTCTCCCGGCTGATGGGCCTCGACGTCGACGACGACGCCGGGGACGCGCAGGACATCTTCCGAAATCGTCTCCCGGCCGTCTGGAGCCAGGCGCACGACCTCGTCTTCGTGCATTTCAAGCAGACGGACAGCCGCGGGGAGGACGGAGATTTCGACGCGAAGGTGGCCGCGCTCGAGGAGGTCGACGGGCTCATCCCCTCGCTTCTCGACCTCGATCCGCGAGTCCTGGTGGTCGCGGGCGATCATTCGACGCCCTCGCGCATGGCGAGCCATAGCTGGCATCCCGTGCCTCTCCTGATCCGAGCGGAGACGGCGCGTGTGGACGGAGTCCAGTGCTTCGACGAGCTCGCCTGTGCCAGCGGATCGCTCGGACGTCGACCCGCCCTCGACGTGATGGGGCTGGCGCTCGCCCACGCGGGCCGACTCGAGAAGTACGGCGCGTAGCCAGACGGGCTGGGAGCCGCGATGAAGGAAGTGCGACGAAGGAAGCGCGGTCGAAGAAACGCGACGAGGGCACTTCGATGAAGGAAGCGCAGCGGGAAGAATGAAGGTCTGGCCGGGCAAGCCCTATCCCCTGGGTGCCGTCTGGGACGGCCAGGGCACGAATTTCTCTCTCTTCTCCGAGGCGGCAGAGCGCGTGCAGCTCTGTCTCTTCGATGACTCGGGAGAGGAGGAGGACCGGATCGAGCTCCCCGTTCGGGATGCGTTCTGCTGGCATGGATTCCTGCCCGACGTCGGTCCGGGTCGGAGGTACGGCTTTCGGGTCGAAGGACCGTGGGCGCCGGAGGAGGGACATCGATGCGACGCCTCGAAGCTCCTGCTCGATCCCTACGCCAAGGCGATCGAAGGCCGGGTCGACTGGGACGAGGCCGTCTTCACCCATCGCTTCGACGCCCCGGAGTCGGAGCGCAATCGGGCGGACAGTGCCGGCCGCATGCCGCGGTGTGTCGTGATCGATCCGTCCTTCGATTGGGAGGAGGATCGGCCGCCCTCGACCCCGCTGCACGAGACGATCATCTACGAGGTGCACGTGAAGGGATTCACGGCGCGCCACCCCGACGTGCCGAAGCCGTTGCGCGGCACCTATGCCGGGCTGGCCCACCCCGCGGCCCTGTCCCATCTGAAGGATCTCGGGATCACGGCGGTCGAGCTGATGCCGGTCCAGCAGTTCGTCCACGCCAAGCACCTGCTCGACCGGGGCCTGCGCAACTACTGGGGATACGACTCGATCGGCTTCTTCGCCCCCCACAACGAGTACTCGAGCAGCGGCGAGGCCGGGCAGCAGGTGCGCGAGTTCCAGCAGATGGTGAAGGCGCTGCATCGCGAGGGCATCGAGGTGATCATCGACGTGGCCTACAACCATACGGCGGAAGGCAACCATCTGGGTCCCACGCTCGCGTTCAAGGGAATCGACAACTCCGCCTACTATCGACTCGTGGACGACGATCGGCGCTACTACATGGATTACACGGGAACGGGCAACAGCCTCAACATGAGGCATCCGCACGTCCTGCAGCTGATCATGGACTCGTTGCGTCATTGGGTCGTCGAGATGCACGTGGATGGCTTTCGCTTCGATCTGGCGTCGGCGCTGGCGAGAGAGCTCCACGAGGTCGACCGACTCTCCTCGTTCTTCGAGGCAATCCATCAGGATCCCGTCGTGAGCCAGACCAAGCTGATCGCCGAGCCGTGGGACGTCGGCGAGGGCGGATACCAGGTGGGTAATTTCCCGCCCCTCTGGGCCGAGTGGAACGACGCGTATCGCGACACGACGCGGCGCTTCTGGCGCGGCGACGACGGAACGCTGGGCGCCTTCGCGCGCAGGCTGACGGGGAGCTCGGATCTCTACGAGGACACGGGTCGCAGGCCCTTCGCCAGCGTGAACTTCGTCACGGCCCACGACGGCTTCACGCTGACGGACCTCGTCTCCTACGAGCGGTCTCACGACGAGGCGAACGACGAAGGAGGGTCCCGGGGAGAAGGCGAGAGCGGAGGTGCGGAAGAGGGGTTCCACGGGGTGTCGTGGAATTGCGGCGTCGAGGGGGACACGGACGACCCCGGGATCCGGTCGCTGCGGGCGCGACACAAACGGAACCTCGTCGCGACGCTCCTGCTCTCGCAGGGAGTTCCGATGCTGCTCGGGGGGGACGAGATCGGTCGCACGCAAGGGGGCAACTCCAACGCCTACTGCCAGGACAACGAGATCACCTACCTCGACTGGGAGGGGATCGATCGGGACCTGCTCGATTTCACCCGCCGCCTGACGGCGCTTCGTCGTGGACACCCGGTCCTTCGCCGACGCCGGTGGTTCGCCGGAGACCGGGACGACGAGCATGGATTGAAGGATGTGGCCTGGCTGCGCGCGGACGGCCGGGAGATGGACGAAGCGGACTGGGAGAAGGACTTCGCCAAGAGCTTGGGGGTCTTCCTGAACGGGCTCGCGATCCCGACGCCCGACGTGCACGGAGAGCGCATCGTGGACCGGAGCTTCCTGCTCCTCCTGAACGCGGGCGCCGACGAGGTCTCATTCGAGCTGCCAGGGGAGGCGTGGGGAGCGAGCTGGGAGTGCGTCGTCGATACGGCGTCGACGAGCGCAGGGAAGAGGGATCGGAAGCTTCGCGCCGGCGAGTCCGTCGCATTGACGGGGCACTCCCTCGTCCTGCTCCACCGTGGGAGTTGATCCGAGGGCGAGCTACCGGGTCCAGCTCCACGCCGGCTTCGACTTCGACGCGGCGGCTGGAATCGTGGACTATCTGGCTCGCCTGGGCGTCTCCCATCTCTACAGCTCCCCGATTCTCCAGGCCGCTCCCGGCAGCATGCACGGTTACGACGTGGTGGATCCGACGGTCGTGAACGTGGAGCTCGGGGGTGAGGCCGGGCGCTCCCGTCTCGTGAAGAAGCTCGCCGACCACGGACTCGGCTACGTCCTGGACATCGTGCCGAATCACATGTCGACGGCATCGAGCAATCCCTGGTGGTGGGACCTGCTGCGACTGGGACCGGAGAGTCCGACGGCCTCCTTCTTCGACATCGACTGGAGTCCGCCCGAGACGCGCCTGCGAGGCCGAGTCCTGCTTCCCGTGCTGGGCGACCACGTCGGGCGCGTCGTCGAGTCCGGAGACCTGCGCCTGGAGGGGGAGATCCTGCGCTACTTCGATCGCGAGCTTCCCGTGCGGCCGGGATCCGAGTCGATCGGAAGCCTGCAGACGCTTCTGGATCATCAGCATTACCGATTGGCCTGGTGGCGTGCGGGATCCGACGACCTGAACTACCGCCGATTCTTCGACATCGACGATCTCGTCGGGATCCGCGTGGAGCGGGACGAGGTCTTCGAGGCGACCCATGCGCGCATCCTCGAGTGGGTCGCTGAAGGGAGCGTCGACGGTCTCCGCGTCGATCATCCAGACGGTCTCCGGAGACCGGCGCGCTACCTCGAGCGTCTGCGCGAGGCGGCTCCCGAGGCCTGGATCGTGGTCGAGAAGATCCTGGAGCCCGGCGAGACGCTGCGCCCCTGGCCGGTCGATGGGACGACCGGCTACGACTTCGGCGAACGGGTCGGGGCGCTCTTCGTCGACGCCTCCGTGGAGCCCGCCTTCACGGCCCTCCAGGGTGAGCTGACGGGCGATCGCCGAGGCTGGGAGGCGGTGGTCGACGAGTCGAAGCGCGACGTGCTCCGATCCGTACTGCGCGCGGACGTGCGTCGGATCGCCCGTCGCTTTCTCGAGGTCTGCGAGGCGCATCCCCGTTGGAGGGATTTCACGGAGCCTCGTCTGACGGACGCGATCGTCGAGCTCCTCGTCGCGTTCGACGTCTATCGCAGCTACGTCGACGAGGACGGTCGGCCGGACCCGGCGGACTCGCGTGTGATCGCCCGAGCCCTCGAGGCCGCACGGAGCGCACGTCCGGAGCTCGGCGGCGAGCTCTTCGACTTCATCGGCGGCGTGCTTCTCGGGGAGCTCGACGAGGAGGTGACGCCGAAGCCCACGGTCGAGGCGCGGATGCAGCTCCAGCAGCTGACCGGGCCCGTGATGGCGAAGGGCGTGGAGGACACCGCCCTCTATCGCCATCTCCGGTTCGTGGCGCTCAACGAGGTCGGCGGCGCCCCCGATCGCTTCGGGCTCGAGAGCGCCCGGCCCTTCCACGCGGAGTGCCGGCGAATCCAGTCCCATTGGCCTCGCACCATGCTCGGCCTCTCTTCGCACGACTCG
>CAYXLY010000180.1:0-6354 GCA_964466005.1 uncultured Spirochaetaceae bacterium
CGAGGCCGCCCCGCGCGCCGGCCCTGATCCTTCGAGGCCCCGACGCGGTTCGCCTTCCGTGACGCGATCGACCCTGGCACCGGCCATCGACGCTCCCCCGCGCTTCCTCGACTCGCCCCGCGCCGGGCGCGTCGCCTACTACGCCGATGACTCGACGCCGGGACGCCCGCTCGTGCTCGTCCACAGCCTCAATGCCGCACCCAGTGCCTTCGAGATGAAGCCCCTCTTCGAGTCGTATCGCGCGCACCGACCGGTCTACGCGATCGACCTCCCCGGCTTCGGGCTCTCGGAACGGGGCGACCGCCGCTACGACCCCGATCTCGAGTCGGCGGCGATCGAAGACTTCATGAAGGACGTGCTCGAGGAGAAGGCCGACGTGGTGGCGCTCTCGCTCGGCGCCGAGCTCGCCGCTCGCGCCGCCTCGAGGGTCCCCGAGCGGTTCTCCTCGCTCGTCTTGATCTCGCCGACCGGCTTCGGGCTCGGCAGCGTCCCGGGCGAAGAGACGAGCGCCCGGGTCCGGCGCGCGCTGGTCCTGCCGGGTCTCGGTGACCTGCTCTTCGCGCTGCTGACGTCGCGGCCCAGCCTGCGCTTCTTTCTCGATCGCTCCTTTCACGGATCGGCGCCCGCGGAGATGATCGAGTACGCCCACGCCACGGCCCATCAGCCGGGCGCGAAATACGCCGCGTTCTGCTTCCTGTCGGGCCAGATCTTCACGCGCGACGCCTGGGAGCGGCTCCATGCTCCGCTCGACCTGCCCGCCCTGGTCCTGCATGATCGGGACCCCAACGTCTCCTTCGAGCGGCTCCCCGACTGGCTCGAAGGACATCCGGAGCGCGTCGCCCGACGCATCGCGCCGACCTGCGGCCTGCCGCACTGGGAGCAGCCGGAGCAGACCCGGGCCGCCCTCGACGCCTTCTGGGCGGAACGCGAACGAGCCGACTCGTCCGCTCGCAGCTAGCTCTCCTTGACCGCCAGAGCGAGGTCCATGGCCGCATCCTTGGCGTCCGCGAAGAGCATCAGCGTGTTGTCGGCTGCGAAGAGGGGATTCGGGATTCCGGCGAAGCCGGGACTCAGGCTGCGCTTGATGACGACGACGGTGCGCGCCTGATCCACGTTCAGGATCGGCATCCCGGCGATCGGGATCGAGGGATCGGCCTCGCGAGCCATCGGATTCACGACGTCGTTCGCCCCCACCACGAAGACGACGTCGGTCTGCCGGAAGGTCGGGTTGATCTCGTCCATCTCCTTCAGGCTCTCGTAGGGGACGTTCGCCTCGGCCAGCAGGACGTTCATGTGGCCCGGCATCCGGCCGGCGACGGGATGGATCGCGTACTCGACCTCGATTCCCTTCTCCTCGAGGATGCTCGCCAGATCGTGAATGGCGTACTGGGCGTGCGCGACGGCCATTCCGTAGCCCGGGACGAAGACGACCCGCTGGGCGCCCTCGAGGAGCATCGCGACCTCTTCGGGCGAGCCCGACTTCACCTTTCCTGCGTAGACGTCGTCGCTCTCCATCTCGGTCGCCACGACCGCCCCGACCCCGCCGAAGATGATGTTCGAGAGCGATCGGTTCATCGCGTTCGACATCAGCGCGGTCAGGATGAATCCGGACGCCCCGACCAGAGAGCCGACGATGATGAGCACGCTGTTGTTCAGCACCCACCCATGCCCCGCGGCCGCGATCCCCGAGTAGGAGTTCAGCAGGGCGATGACCACCGGCATGTCGGCGCCCCCGATCGCGAGCACCAGCATCAGGCCGAGGACCGCGGCGAGCACCGTCAGCGCCCAGAACGCGAGCGAGCCCGTCGGGTCGACGATGAGCCAGGCTCCGAGCCCGATCGAGACGGCGAGGAGGCCGAGGTTGATCGCATGGCGCCCCGGCAGCAGGACGGGACGCTCCGTCACCAGGCCCTGGAGCTTTCCGAAGGCGATCGCGCTGCCGGTCAGCGACACGCCTCCGATGAGTCCGGACAACACCGCTGCCGTCGTGAAGGTGACCGAGATCTCCTCGACGAAGGAGCCCTTCAACGCCTCCTCGAGCGCCGCGCCGACGCCCAGGGCGGAGGCGCCCCCGCCGAAGCCGTTGAAGACGGCCACGACCTGAGGCATCGCGGTCATCGGCGCTCGCCTCGCCATCAGCACGCCGACCAGCCCCCCGGTCACGAGCCCGGCGATGATGACCTCGTAGCTGATGATGCGATGATCGAGGAGCGTCACCACGATCGCGATCAGCATGCCGAGCGAGCCGAGGAGGTTGCCGCGCACGGCGGTCTTCGGCGAGGTGAGCCCCTTCAACCCGAGGATGAAGAGGACCGATGCGATCAGGTAGAAGAGATCGATGAGCTCGCGGGACACGTCAGTCCTTCTTCTGGAACATCTCGAGCATGCGGTGCGTCACGAGAAATCCGCCGACGGCGTTCGCCGTGGCCATCGCGACGGCCAGGAAGCCGAGGATGGTCGTGAACGGAGTCAGCTGGACTCCGGAGGTGACCAGCGTGCCCACCAGCGTGATCCCGGAGATGGCATTGGAGCCGGACATGAGCGGGGTATGCAGCAGCGGCGGAACCTTGTTGATGATCTCGAAGCCCACGAAGATGGCCAGCACGAAGATCGTCAGCGCCGGAACGAAGACATCCATCAGACCGTACTCCTCTCGCTCGCGGCGGCGCCCTCGGCGGGCAGCCCGAGCCTCTCTCGAACCATGGCGTTCACGACCTCTCCCCGATAGGTCAGGAGCGAGTCGCGGATGATCGGATCCTCCCGGTCGATCTCGAGCGCGCCGTCCTTCACGAGGTTCCGAAGGAAGGCGCTGACGTTCCGGGCATACATCTGGCTCGCGTCGTTGGGGATGCTGGCCGGCAGGTTCACGGGACCCATGATCGTCACGCCGTCGATCTCGATCGTCTCGCCGACCCGCGTCAGCTCGCAATTCCCTCCGCCCTCGGCGGCGAGATCGAAGATGACCGAGCCGGGCCGCATGCCTCTCACCATCTCCTCGGTGATCAGGATGGGAGCCTTCCTGCCCGGGACGGCCGCCGTCGTCACGACGGCATGGCTCTCCGCGAGCACGCTCTTCATGAGCTCCCGCTGGCGGCGGTAGAACTCCTCTCCCATGGACTGGGCATAGCCGCTGCTGGCCTCGGCCGACTCCGTCTCGAGCTCCAGCTCGAGGAATTTCGCCCCGAGGCTCTCGACCTGCTCCTTCGCCGCCGCACGCACGTCGTAGGCCTGGACGACCGCGCCGAGCCGCCGTGCCGTGGCGATCGCTTGCAGCCCGGCGACGCCGGCGCCGACCACGAGAAAGCGCGCCGGCGTGACCGTGCCCGCCGCCGTCATCATCAGGGGGGCCATCTTGTCCAGGGCATTCGCCGTCATCAGGACCGCCTTGTAGCCCGCGACGGTCGCCATCGAGCTGAGGACGTCCATGGACTGCGCCCGGCTGATCCGCGGCAGCAGCTCGAGCGCGAAGGCCGTCGCCTGCGCCTCTCCGAGCTCGCGCGTCGCTTCGGGGTTGCCCAACGGATCGTGCAGGCCGATCAGGACCTGGCCGGGATGGATCGCCTCGAGATCGCTCCCGCCGCTCTCGCGGTTCGCCCCGTAGCCCCGAACCTGGACGACGACATGAGCGGCCGAGAGGAGCGCCGGCCGATCCGCTGCGAGCTGAGCGCCCTGATCCTCGTACTCCGCGTCCTCGAAGCCCGCCCGCTCGCCGGCGCCCCGTTCGACGAGGACGTCGATCCCGCTCTTGGCGAGACCGGGGATCACCGAGGGAACCAACGCGACCCGGCGCTCGCCCGGGAAGGACTCACGCGGCACGCCGACGATCATGCCCTCCTCCGGTCCGCGCAGGCTCTTCGCTCTCCGAGCGGCGTCGTCTTCCGGAGCCGAGCCGGAAGGGCGGGTGAATCGCTCTGACCGAAGATCAACTGCAAGCTCCTCGTTTCCTGTTTCTGCGTGCGAGTCCTGCGGGTCCCGCGAGCCGGATCGAGTTCACGCAGCTCACGCCGTCGGGGCTCATGAGATGGCCTCGAGAGCGGCGATCGGGACGCGGGGACTCGAGCTCTGCGATCGAGCTCCCACCATCGAACTATGAAATCATGCGTCGTGTCAAGCAAATGCGACATGGGCGAGAGTCCCCGCATGGCGATTCCCCTCGTTTCGCGTACGGGGCAATCTGCCTCATGCGACGAGTTCCGCCCTTCGCGCGGGCTCGGACGAAGGCGCTGCGCCCCCTCGGACGGACGGCTTTAGTCGGATGGAGCCAGCGCTCTCCGCCCACCCTGCGCTCTCCGGCAGGGGACGAGATCCGTCGTCGATCCGATCGAGGATCCGAGGCCGAATCGACGATTCCAGGGACGAGGCGGTCCGGAGGAAGCAGAGCCATGTCCGAATCCACCGACTCGAAGAGCCGTGATCGTCTCTCCCAATGGCTGATCTACGCCGAAGACGGCATCTACCTCACGGTCGGCGTGCTCCTCGCCGCCACCTCCATCGTCATCGTCTTCTCCACGCTGCAGCTCTTCATCGAGGCGACCCGGAGCGGCGGCATTCTCGCGCGCTCGGTCGAGATCCTGGACGCCATGCTCCTCGTCCTGCTGATCGTGGAGATCATGCATACCATCCGCGTGTCGATCGTGGAGCACTCGCTGCTGGCCGAGCCCTTCCTCGTCGTCGCGTTGATCGCCGGCGTCCGGCGGATGCTGATCCTGCTCGTCGAGGCCTCGGAGTTCCTCCCGAGCCAGCCACGCCAATTCGAGCGGGTCCTGCTGGAGATGGCCGTGCTGATCGGCTTCTTCGTCGTGATCGTGGGCTCGATCGGATTCCTGAAGCGGATCGGTCGTGCGCCGAGCGAGACGCGATGAGGGGCGGGAGGACGCCCGGAGCCGGAGGTCGGTCCGGGCGCAGGAGACGCCCGGAAGCTCATCCGGAGGGCGTCTCGCCGGGACCTGGCGCCTTCGGGCCGCGGCCTTCGAGCTGGCGCCGTACCTTTCGAATGGAGAGCCAGACGGCGGCCAGGACGAGGGGAGCGGCGATCCCGGTCGCGAGATCGGGCTCGATCCGCAGACCGGCCGCCTTGGCCGACTTCAGTCCGTATGAGAGCAGACCCACTCCGTAGTAGCTGATGGCCACGATCGAGAAGCCTTCGACGGCCTGCTGGAGCTTCAGCTGCAGACGGGAGCTCTCGGCCATCGACTCGAGGATGGCCTGGTTCTGCTGCTTCTTCACGATGTCCACCATCGTGTCGAGCATGCTCGCCGCTCGGCCCACGCGCTCTGCGAGATCCTGAGCCCGACGCTCGGCGGCATCACAGGTCCGCATGGCGGGCTGGAGCGACCGGGAGAGGAAGACCGTGTATCTCTGGTGATCCGCCACGATCTCCTCCTCGACCTCGGCCGCGCGCCGCTCGACGATGCGCGAGTAGGCGCGCGAGGCGGCGAATCGGTAGGCGTGCGACGAGAGGATGTGCTCGACCTTCGCGGCGATCCCGGTGATCTGCTCGAGGGAGCGCTCCTGATCGATCGTGTCCCGCTCTTCGGCGAGCCCGCGCATGACCTCGTCGAGCCCGGGCTCGAGCCGCCCCAGGGCGCTCATCACCTCGCGGGCCTTCGGCAGCGCCAGCATCGCCATCATGCGATAGGTCTCGAGATCGAGCAGTCGCTGCACGAGGCGGGAGAGTCGTTCCTCGTTCTCCTCCAGCACCACGACGAGGAGCCGGACGAAGCCCTGCGCGTCCAGCTCGAAGGTCGACCAGACGGCGGAGGTCCGCGCCGACATCAGGCCTCCGTAGACCCGGTCACGCCCCAGGAGCGACCTCGCCATCTCGTGACCGACGGGATCGTCTTCGGGGCGAGCCGTCACGACCTCGATCTGGACGCCGACGAACATCCGATCGATGCGCTCGCGCGCCGCCTCCCGACCCAGGAGCCCGATCGCCGGCTCGCTGAAGAGCGGCTCGGCGTTGCCGGGCGCGAGGATCGTATGACTGACGGCCTCCGTATGTCTCTCCCACTTCAAGAGCGCGGGACCGATCGCGATCGAGTGGTATCGAGCCTCGGGAGAGGGAGTCTCTCGTCCCACCGCTCGGCAGAGCCGGACGATCTCGGCCCGGCTGGCCTCGGCGGCGGCCTCGTCGTTCGTGAGCTCGACGACGTGGGTACAGTGAAAGGGAGGCGGGAGGCTCAGACCGGGGCGGGCGTGCCACTCGTTGCTCAGCTCGATGCGCGTGTCCCGCTGTGTCTGCGACACCGCTTCCCCTCGCGACCCGCGCTTCCGCTCGCTCGCCAGCCCGCTCTCGACCCACTCTCGAGCGGGCCTCGAAGGGCCCCCGGACGCGCGTCCCACTCGACGCGAGGC
>CAYXLY010000180.1:6454-8714 GCA_964466005.1 uncultured Spirochaetaceae bacterium
ACTCTCGAGCGGGCCTCGAAGGGCCCCCGGACGCGCGTCCCACTCGACGCGAGGCCGAGTGTGCGGCGTTTGCGAGCAGCCCTGCGCGGCTGCCCTTCCACGCGATTGTGTCACAGGGAAACTCCGGGAAGCAACTCGCTCAGCGGCGTCGGCCGCTCGGCAGCTCCACACGGAAACGGACGGGGATCTCCGGATCGATCGAGAAGAGGCTCCAGCGGCTCGGCGCCGGGCCGATGCCGAACTCCGTCCGGTCGACCGTGAGCTCGCCCTCGAAGACGAGGGGATCCTCGCTCGCCAGCTCGATCCGACCCGTCAGCTCCTTCTCGACTCCATGGAGATCCAGGTCGAAGCGCGCCTCGTAGAGCGGGTGGCCTTCGGAGGTGCGCTCGAGGAAGCGGGGGGAGTGCACGTGCACGATCGCCACCGGATGCCGCTCGACTCCGAAGAAGTCGGGGCTGCGCAGATGCGCGTCCCTGCGATCGTTTCCGGTATCCACGCTCTCGAGGGCCACCTCGACCCGTGCAAAGCTCTCCTCGAGTCGATCGAGATCGATCCGGCTCTCTCGCAGCTCCCATTCATGGAAGGTGCCGTTCGCAGTCGCGAACACGTTGCGGCCGACGAACCCGATATGGCCCGTGACGGCTCTCGCCTCGTCGGTGCCCGGTCCCGGAGTCGACCGGGAGGCGCCCGGTCCCGCCGCGATCGCCGCCAGTCCCAGGGCGAGGAAGCAGGTCGTCGCGATCCGAAGCGGCCCGCCGCGTGTCTGCCGGATCCTCCGCCGCGTCCCGCTCTCCCGATCCCGATCGGGTCTCGGAGCCCGGTCCTCTCGCAAGCTGGAATCCTCCCGCTCCATCGATCTCATCGATCCCATCGCCATCGGCTCTCCAGCCGCGATCGGCTCATCCGGCTCACTCCGTCGGTGCGTCCACGGCGATCGCGCCCGGATCCGCGAGGCGCTCGACTTTCGAAGCGAGCACACGGTCGCGAAGCCCGACGTCGTAGCGGCCGCGCTTCTTCTCGACGAGGCTGAGACGCGTCAGTGCGTCCCCGATCCGAAGCGTGCGCAGGACGCCGTCGCTCGAGACGACCTCGACGTCGAGAGGCCGTCCCTTCACGCGAACCTCGATGCCCTCCGCTCCGGTCTCGGACCCGGCAGAGGACGCCGACCCGTGCACGACCTCGACCGGGACGGAAGGCTCTCCGGGAAGCGAGACCTCGAAGCCGATCGACTCCTGCGTTCCGGAATCGAGCGCTTCCGCGGCCGTCCGCGCGACGGCGGCGAGGATTCCGTCTCGCAGGGCATCGTCGAGCGGAGCGGGCCCGTCGGACATGTGCTCCTCGATGAAGCCCGTGTCGTAGCGACCCGCGCGAAAGACCGGATGCTCGACCAGGCGTCGCAGGAAGGGCAGCCCAGTCCGGATCCCGGCGATCGTGAACTCCTCGAGGGCGCCGGCGAGCCGCGCGAGTGCCTCGTCGCGGTCACGACCGCTCGCGATCAGCTTGGCGATCATCGGGTCGTAGTGCGAAGAGACGCGCTGTCCCCCTTCGAAGCCCGAGTCGAGGCGGATCCCGGGGCCCCCGGGCGGCGACCACGCCTCGATCGGACCCGGGCAGGGCATGAAATGCCGATCCGGGTCCTCTGCGTAGATGCGCGCCTCGATCGCATGTCCCTGGAGCGACACGTCCGACTGGGAGAAGGGCAGGGGCTCGCCGGCGGCGACGCGGATCTGGGTCGTCAGAAGGTCGATCCCCGTCACGCTCTCGGTGACCGGATGCTCGACCTGGATCCGTGTATTCATCTCCAGGAAGTAGAAGCCCCCGCCCGCCGCGAGCAGGAACTCGCAGGTGCCGGCGCCCTCGTAGCCGACCGCGCGCGCGGCGCGCACGGCGGCCTCCCCCATCTCCGTCCGCAAGGCCTCGGTCATCCCGAAGGCCGGCGCCTCTTCGACCAGCTTCTGATGCCGGCGCTGGATGGAGCACTCCCGCTCGCCGAGATGGACGACCGAGCCGTGGCGGTCGGCGAGGACCTGGATCTCGACGTGCCGCGGCTCGTCCAGGTATTTCTCGAGATAGATCGAGCCGTTGCCGAACGCGCTCTCGGCCTCGCTCCGGGCCCGCTCGAGCGCCTCCGCGAGGCCCGCCTCCTCCTCGACCCGCCGCATGCCCCGGCCCCCGCCGCCGGCGCTCGCCTTCACCAGGACGGGGTAGCCCATCTCCGCAGCCGTGATTCGCGCGTCCTCGAAGCGCTCGATCTCCTCGC
>CAYXLY010000181.1:0-8697 GCA_964466005.1 uncultured Spirochaetaceae bacterium
CAGGGGACGACTCGCTTCTCGACGAGCTTCTGCCAGAGAGGCTCGTAGTCTTACTCGCTGTCGAATGGCAGGTTGTGGAGCCGGCTGCCGCCGCTCTCGAGCGGCCGGTGGATCAGTCCGTTGATCAGCGCGGCCTTCGCGCCGAGCTCCGACGAGACGAACTCGAGCTCGGCCAGGGCCTCTTCCGGCGTATGCGCCGGTATCACCGCGACCGGCCGCATGCGGTCGGAGAACTCGGCATGGACGCGTGCCTGATAGACGTTGAGGGCGCGCAGGGCGAGCTGCCGGAGCTCGGCCTCGGGGATCGAGACCATCGGCAGGGCGCGAGAGGGATAGAGCATCGCGAAGTCGATCCCGAACTCGTCGAGTCGCTCGCTCATCAGGGCCGGCAGGTAGCCCGTGGCGCGATCGAGCGTGCGGGCGGGGAGCGACCAGAAGGGCGGTCGGTTCAGCCCTCTCTGCCGGCGCTGCTCGGGCGTGAGCGCGTCGAATCGTTCCTGGACCCGTTGGTCGTAGAGGAGCCCGTCGCGTCGGGCGAGGGCGATGGCGGACTCCGTACCGCCGAGCTCGCGGGCGACCTCGAAGAACCACTCCTCGAAGACCGGCTGGACCTCGAGCAGATGACCGTCTGCATCGATCACGGGATGATCGAGGCTGGACCGGATCGTTCTGGAGCGCCCCTCGGACGGCCTCGCTTCGGATCGATTCATGCCTTCCCCCTGGCGGTCTTGGTAGCTCGCGGCTGCGTCCGGGTCGAGTGCGGATGTGAGACCGTCCGATCGGGGACGGAGGCGGACCCATCACCAGGACAGGACGCCCTCGGTCTCCATGCAGACGAGGTGGGCGAGCCAGGGGTCGATGATGCGGCGCGGGCTCTCGGGATCGAAGAAGCCGTCGAGGTGGCCCCAATGATAGGGGCTCGCCATGTAGTCCTGCTCGAGCGCTGCGAGGCTCTCGTACTCCTGCTCCCAGACATGCTGCCAGCGCACCGGGCAGGGGCCGTCCGGGCGCGTGCGGATCCGACTGAAGGACCAGTTCCGGATGGAGGGCACCTCCGCCGGCAGCGCCTGCATCGCCCGCTCCCAGACACCCACCGCCTCCGACGGGACGTCGTCGAGAAGTCTCGTCCAGAGCGTTCGCTTCACGCCGATCAGCCCGGGACGACCGACATGGCGAGCGAGCGGCTCGACGAGCGCCGCCTCGATCCGATCGATCGATCCCGAGAGCTCTTCGAAGGGCCCTCCCAGGGCCGGCAGGAGATCGTCCGGATGCGTGTCCGGCACACGCGCGAAGAAGGCTCGCAGCGCTGCCTCGTCGCGAAAGAGGACATCCCAGGTCAGGTCTCCTCCGCCGACCGAGCCCTCGAGATGAAGGCCGGCGTGCGCGCGTGCGATCTCGTCGACGTCGCTCGCGCAGCGCCCGAGGCACTCCGCGACGGTCTCTCGCGCGTCGGGCGCGGCATCCGGTTCGAGATGCACCTGAGCGACCATGCGGAGGCTCAAGCGTGCACCCTCCCGGCGCGTGCGAACCCTTCGAGGTCCGCGGCCTCCACGGCGTAGCGACGGGTCCGCGCAGAGACGAATCGCTCGCAGCTCCGCCACCAGTCGGCCACCTCGCTCGATGCGTTCGCGCTGCGCATCCGCCAGAAGCCGGGTACGCCGGCCAGCTCCCAGACGAGCACGACCTGCGTCGAGACTGCCGCGGACTCGAGAGGCGGGGTCACCCAGACATGTCGGAGTCGCAGCCCGCGCCCCTCGGCGCCGGGTCGGTAATCCGACTCGAGCGCGTCGAGGAAGGGGTCGAGCATGCCCGGACGAACCTCGAGCTCGTCGAGCATCACGATGGGGCGGGCGGCCTCGTCGGGTGACGTCGTCATCTCCTGGCGAATCTCCTCTTCTCTTCTCTTCTCTTCTCTTCTCTTCTCGCGCGCGCGGGCTCCGCTGCGGCCCCGACCCCGTGGCGGCCTCAGGCGCGGGGCGCAGGCGCAGGGTCAGGCGCAGGCAGGATAGGGGATCCAGGCAGCACCGTGAGGAGCCGCCGAGGGAATCGAACCTCGGATTCGTCGCGATCGGAGCGCTGGACGCGCTCTTCGGGCCGAGAGTCGCGGAGATTTGACAGCCGGGGGCCTCGATCTAGGTTGAACGAGGACGAGGTCGAGACGGACGAGGAAGACGACGAGACACGACGAGACACGGCGACGGCCGGACGACGCGAGGCGACGA
This sequence comes from uncultured Spirochaetaceae bacterium, assembly GCA_964466005.1. Classification (GTDB taxonomy): domain Bacteria; phylum Myxococcota_A; class UBA9160; order UBA9160; family UBA4427; genus UBA4427. The sequence goes on from CAYXLY010000181.1 coordinate 2,223, forward strand.
CATGAGCATTGCGAAACGGCTCGAGTGGTTCCTGGAGGAGGCGGGAGTCGAGTACGAGGTGCTTCCCCATCCGCACTCCGTGCACAGTGCGCAGACGGCGCGGCGCAGCCGCATTCCGCTGCATTGTCTCGCGAAGCCCGTCCTGCTCGAGGACGAGTACGGCTACGTCATGGCGGTCGTCCCGGCGGCTCGTCGCGTGGACATCGATCGGCTGGGTGCGCAGCTCAATCGGAATCTAGAGCTGGCGACCGAGGCCGAGGTCTGCGACCTCTTCGAGGACTGCGAGCGTGGAGCGATGCCGGCGCTGGGGATTCCCTATCGCATTCCGACCGTCTATGACGACGCGTTGATCGGGCTCAGCGACGTCTACTTCGAGGGAGGAGACCACGATGATCTCGTCCACCTCTCGGGCGAGGACTTCCTGGATCTTCTGGCGGGCTCCCTGCACGGGCGCTTCAGCCGCGCCCTGAACGCGCGTCAGAGGGAGGCCTCCCGATTCGAGCCCCACCCGGGCGAGGGATGATTCGAGCGTCGGCGGGCGTCCGGCGATTCACTCTCCAGCGCTCGCTCGAGCCTCCTCTCTTGCATGGAGGGCGGCGGCTCGCCCCGCCCGACGGCCGAAGAAGGATCCGTCTCCGAGCGAGAGGCCGCTGCTGTAGCCGCCGACGGCGAGGCCGGAGGTCGCTCGACCTGCGGCATAGAGCCCCGGGATGACCCGCCCTTCCGGATCGAGCACGTGGCCGTCGGGATCGCTCGCGAGGCCCCCCAGCGTGAACACGGCGTAGAGCCCCTCTTCGACCGTGCAGTCGATCGCGCCGAAGGGGGGCTTCGTGAGAGGCTTCAGGTAGGGCGCCCGCTTGTGGAACACGGGATCCTCTCCATTCGCTGCATGCCGGTTGAAGAGCTCGATCGTCGCGACGAGCGAGCCTTCGGGCAGGCCGATCTCCGACTCGAGCTCCGCCGGGGTCTCTCCGACTGCAGCGAGCGAGAACTCCAGCTCGGGCTTCACGTAGATGTCGTCGTCCACGATCAGCCAGCAGCGCCCGTCGTTACGCAGTAACGCGTAGTCTCCGAGTCGACCGTAGTAGGCGTCCTCGTTGATGAAGCGCTGTCCCTGGGCGTTGACGAGCAGGCCGCTCTTCAGGTCCCAGGGCTGGGTGATCGGCATCGAGACCGAGACCTTGTCCAGATGTCGCGTGCCGGCGCCGGCCTGCATCCCGAGTCGGATTCCGGAGCCCTCGTCGCCGTCTGCCGCGACCCGCATCTTGCATCGCCTGGCCTCGGGTCGATAGGCGTCGAGCATCGAGTCGTTCAGGACGAAGCCGCCGGTCGTCAGGACGACTCCGCCGTGGGCGCGGATCGTCCGGGACTCGCCGAAGCTCTCGAGGCGGGCGCCGACGATGCGTCCGTCGCGCTCCTGGTAGAGCGCGTTGCAGATCGTGTTGTACGCCACCTGGGCTGCGCTCTCCTCGACCGCCTTGCAGAGGACGCTCATCAGCTTGTGACCCGCGGCGCCCGGCACCGCCGGGACATGACCGCGCGGCGCCGGCCGGGCGATGTCGCAGAAGGGCGCCACCTGCTCGGATCCAGACCAGACCAGACCGTCGTCGGTCGGAGGCTCTCCCGAGGTCCCGTAGTAGAAGGTCTGCTTGAAGGGAACACCCTGGGCGACCAGCCACTCGTAGTGCTCCACCGCGCCCTCGCAGTAGAGGCGCAGCTTCTCCTCGTCGGGCGCCCGCCCGACGGAGGCGCGCAGGTAGTCGAACATGGCCTCCGGCGTGTCTTCGAAGCCGCAGGCCTTCTGAAGCGGCGTGCCGCCGCCGAGGTAGACGACGCCTCCCGACATGGCCGAGGTGCCGCCGCCGCCGCCTGCACGCTCGACGATGAGGGTCCGGGCTCCGGCCTCGACGGCCGACAGGGCAGTGCAGGCGCCTGCGACACCCATTCCGATGACGAGGACATCGACCTCCTCGTCGAAGCTCGAGAGGAGGTCAGCGTCGAGGACTTCGGTCTGCATCGATACTCCTGTGGGTCGGGGACGGATGGATCGGGCGCGGTGCCCCGGGAGGCCGCGCCCTGAAGAGGTCGTCGGATCGGCTCGCGACGCGCAGCGACGGCATGCTCACCGACGATGGCTCGTCCGGCTCTCACCGGCGAGCCATCATAGCTCTGCTCGCTGCCGGTGGAAGTGTGCGAGCTCGCCTCTCCGGGTGTCTCCTATGACTCCCGCGATGGCTCCAGCGCTCGACGCCTCCGCTCGACGAGCGCCTCGAGGTCGTCCCGGAGCGTCCGTCGACAAGGTCCCACGATCGGGCGCAGACGGGTGGTGTCGAGCACGGCGCCGCGGGCGACGCCCGGTGGCGTGGCGACCTCGAATCGCGGCGGCGTCCCCGTCTGCGCGCCGACGGACTCCGCGATCTCCTGGACCGTGACCACCTCGTCGGAGCACCAGTTGAGGATCCGGGCGGGAACGCTGGCGGCGTCCAGCAGCGGCTCGAGCTGCTCGCACATGTCGTCGACATGAATCACGGAGAGGGGCTGGGGATCGTGGACCGAGAAGACCGGCCGGCCCTCGAGGACCGAGTCGATCACGTTCGTCACCATGTCCGGAGCGCAGCCCTCCGGAGGCCAGCCGTAGGGAACGCTCGGCCGCACGATCACCGTCGGCAGCTCGAAGGCCCGGGCCGCGAAGCGGGCGACGGCTTCGAGCGAGACCTTCGATACGGGGCTCGAGGGTCCCCAGGGCGCGAAGACGGCGCCGATGTCGTCCGTCTCCCGGTAGGCGTTGAAGGGGTCGGGGTGGGGCGTGTAGAGCGTCGCGGCCGAGACGACGAGCGCGGCCCGGGCCCTCTGGCATCGTTGCAGGATTCGGCCGGCGCCGATCGCATTCACCTCGATGGCCTCCATGAAATGACCGGAGGGACGGCGGGTGAAGGCGAAGTGGAGAAGATGATCGAAGTCCTCGGGCACGCAGCCGAGATCGTCCGTCGCGAGATCGACGCGGAGGGTGTGGATGCCGGCCTCCTCGAGCGCCTCTCGCGCCGACTCGTCGGAGAAGCGGGCGAGAGCCCAGACCTCGTTGTGACGCGCGAGGAAGCGCACCATGGGGCGAGCGAGGGCACCGGTCGCTCCGGTGACGAGGATCTTCTCGTCTCGGATCATGGCTCGGATCTCCTTCAGAGGACGGTGCACGGGCGACTCTCTTCGAGGCGGCCCGTCATGCCCGGCTCGTCGCCAGCCTCTCTTGCGCCAGCTTCGCTCTGCGGCCGCCTCGCGAGCACGAAGGTTCCGGCTTCGAGAAGTCCGCCTGGAGAGCGGGGTCCGGGTCCGGGCCGAAGCTCGCGCGTCGCCCCCTGCGACAGGTCGAAGGTGGGCGATTCGGCATCGGTCGGCAAGATGGACTGCCGCGGCCGCGCCGCGTTCCGAGGCTCGTTTCGGCGCGGGAGAGGACCCTGCGAGGGGCTCCGTCTTGAGCCATCATGGTCGGCCACTCGAGAGCGGAGGTTCCGGTGTCCCTGTCCTTGCCGGATTTCGCGCTGTCCGACGAGCAGCGCGAGTTCCGGGATACGTTGCGTCGATTCCTGACGGAGCGCGCGCCGATCAGCGAGGTGCGGCGCTTGCTGGCCTCGGATCGGAGCGACGCCTCGGAGCTCTGGAGCCAGGGCTGTCGGGAGCTCGGTCTCGCCGGGCTCGCGCTCGCCGAGGACGACGGAGGTCAGGGATTCGGCCTCAAGGAGCTGGCGATCGCCTCGACCGAGATCGGGCGGAGCCTGGCTCCGATGCCGCTGCTGGCCTCGGCAGGCCTGGCGGCGCGCGCCGTCGCGGCCGTGGCCGAGGCGCGAGAGCGGCGCGAGTGGCTGCCGGCCATCGCGGAGGGTCGCGTCGCGACACTCGCGTGGATCGATCGGCTGGAGTGCCCCATGCTCGAGGCCGTCACGAGCGAGTTCCGCTCGACGCCTTCCGGTTCGAGGCTCCGGGGCGTGAAGAGGGTCGTGCTCGACGCGCACAGGGCCGAACGGATCTTCGTCGTCGCGCGGGCGCCCGGATCGAAGGGACTCGACGGGCTCGGTCTCTTCTGCGTCGAGGCGAACGCGCCGGGCCTCGAGGTCGATCCCGTCGAGAGCTTCGATCCGACGCGTCCCCTCTCGAACGTGCGTCTCGAGGACGCGCCTGCGGCGCCCGTCGGTCCGCTGGGCGAGGCCGGCGCGGGGCTGGCTCGAGGGCTCGAGGAGGCCGCGGTCCTGCTCTGCGCCGAGATCATCGGGGGCATGGAGCGCGTGCTGGAGATGGCCGTGGATCATGCGACCCAGCGCGTCCAGTTCGGACGTCCGATCGGATCCTTCCAGGCGATCAAGCACAAGTGTGCGGACATGTTGATCGACTTCGAGGGCGCCCGGACGGCGACCGAGGCCGCCATCGTCGCGATCGACGGGAAGGACGCGGAGCGGTCGATCCTGGCCTCCGTCGCGAAGGCGCATGCGGGGCCGGCCTATGTCCGGATGGCGACCGAGAACATCCAGATCCACGGCGGGGTGGGATATACCTGGGAGTACGACCCGCATCTCTACTACCGGCGGGCCCACTCCTGCGAGATCCTGCTCGGCGATGCAGCGGAGCATCGGGAGCGGATCGCACGCGCGCTCGAGAGCGAGCTGGCGAGCGAGTCGACGACCGACCGGGCGACGGAGGCGAGTGCCCGATGAAGCGCGAAGACACGCCGGAGGAGGCGGCCTTTCGAGCCGAGGCGCGTGCCTGGCTGGAGGCTCATGCGAGGCGTCGCACCGGCGAGGGCGACTGGTCGTCGGGGCCCGTCGACCCCTCCTTCGAGGCCGAGAAGGAGTACTGGGAGAAGATGAAGGCCTGGCAGCGGACCCGCTTCGACGGCGGCTGGGCCGCGATCACCTGGGCTCCGGAGCACGGCGGACGGGGAGGCACTCCGGCTCAGGCGATCATCTTCGCCGAGGAGCAGGCCGCCTTCGACGTGACGAGCGGCTATCTCGATGCCGCGATCTCGCTGATCGGTCCCTCGCTCATCCGCTTCGGAACCGACGCACAACGGGAGCGCTACCTGAGGCCCATGCTCCGCGGCGACGAGGTCTGGTGTCAGCTCTTCAGCGAGCCGGAGGCGGGCTCGGATCTGGCAGCCGTCCGGACCCGCGGCACGGTGGACGGAGACGAGCTCGTCCTGAACGGTCAGAAGGTCTGGACCACCAGCGCCCAGCATGCGGACTTCGGGTTCATTCTCGCGCGCACGAACCCCGACGCTCCGAAGCACCAGGGGATCACCTTCGCGCTCGTCGACATGCGCCAGCCCGGTGTCGAGGTCCGACCGCTGGTGACGATGACGGGGGATCGCCACTTCAACGAGGTCTTCTTCGACGACGTACGGACGCCGCTCTCCAACGTCGTGAACGGACTCGATCGCGGCTGGCCGGTGGCGACCTTCGTCCTGATGAACGAAGGCGCGAGCATCGGGACGACGAACCTCGGTCGCACTCGGGTGATCGACATCGCGCGCGACGCCCTCGCCCAGGGGCGCTTCGACGACCCCGTCGTCCGGCAACGCCTCGGCGAGGCTCGGGTCGAGGAGCGGGTCCTCGAGCTCCTTCAGGAGCGCCTGAAGAGTGCGATCCTCGATGGCCGCTCGCCCGACGTCGACGGATCGGTGCTGAAGATCCTGTGGTCGGAGGGCGGGCATCGGAAGGCCGAGACCGCGGCAGCGACCCAGGGAGCGGGAGCGCTGCTCGCCGGGCGGGCGGCGCCGGCCGCTGGACTCTGGCAGCATCAGCTGCTCTCGAGGGCGGCGGGGACGGTCGGGGGCGGCACGAGCGAGGTCCATCGGAACGGGCTCGGGGAGCGCGCGCTCGGGTTGCCCCGCGAGCCGCGGCTCGATCGGGACCTGCCCTTCAAGGATCTGAAGGTGAGTGGCTGAACGAGCGGAGCGCGTCGCGGTCCACGCGTTCCCGACACCGACCGAGAGTCCGCACCGACGATCGAAGTCCTTCGCCGGTCGCATTGCACCCCGAGCCCGGATTCGAGGAGCTGAACGATGTCCACGATCTCGTCACTGCAGTCCGTCACGCCGGCCTTGTCCATCCAACCGCTGAACTTCGCGGCCGAAGATCCTGGCGTGGGCGGCTGGCGGCCTCTCTTCGAGCAGGCGCGGGGAGCCGATGCAGCGGGCATCGACCGTCTCGTGGTCTCCGATCACGTCGTCCTCGGAGAGAACCTCGAGGCCTACTCCGATCCGGAGCTCGGCGGCACGAAGGGAGGACGTCAGCCGACCGGTCCGGATGGGCATTGGCTGGACCCGATCGTGCTGCTCTCGATGTGGGCCGCCCTGACGAGCCATACGCGCCTGATGACCGGCATCCTGATCGCGGGAATCCGTCGTCCGGCCTCATTGGCCAAGGCGACGTCGACGCTGGACGTGCTGTCGGAGGGACGACTCGATCTCGGTGTCGGCGTCGGCTGG
>CAYXLY010000182.1:0-8650 GCA_964466005.1 uncultured Spirochaetaceae bacterium
GTCTCGAGGTCGCCGAGGGCCGGTTCACGGGAAGAGTGATCGAGCCCGTCTGCTTCGAGGAGGGAAAGATCTACTGGCTCGAGCAATTCATCGAGGACCGACTCATCGAGCTCGCGAAGAGCTACTTCTATACGGACTCCGTGACCGATCTGCCCCTTCTCGAGCTCGTGGGGCACCCGGTCGTGACCAATCCCGACCCCATGCTCTACCGGGTGGCTCGCAAGCGCCGCTGGCCGGTCCGGATCTTCGCGCCGCCCGCGCCGCCCGCCTCTGGGCCGACCTCTGGACCCGGTCCCAGACCGGCCTCTCCACCTCCGGCCTCTCCACCTCCGGCTTCTCCACCCCCGGCGACTCGACCCGCCGCGTCGGCGGCGCGACCCCGTCCCGACCCGGTCGAAGAGCCGGGAGCGGGCGGGGCACGGGACCGGAGCTAGATCAGACCTTGGAGCATCTCCTCGAAAGCGGCCTTCGGTCGGGCTCCCTGCAGCTGTCCGACCACCTGTCCGCCCTGGAAGGCCAGGATCGTCGGGATCGAGCGGATTCCGTAGGTGCCCGGGGTCTGGGGAGACTCGTCGATGTTCATCTTCACGACCTTCACCCGGTCGCCGTAGTCGTCCGCGAGCTCCTTCACGATCGGGGCGATCGCACGGCAGGGCGCGCACCACTCCGCCCAGAAATCGACGAGGACCGGGGTCTCGGATTTGAGGACCTCGGTCTCGAAGGTCGAGTCGGTCACGTCGGTGATTTCGGCCATGTGTGCTCTCTCCGTTCCTTGGATTGCTCACGGAAAGACGGCGGCCAGCTTCGGGTCGCGTCCTGCCATGGGTTCGGGGCGCGCTCTTCAGGGGTCGATCGCCCGGAAGCCGACCGGGCCGACCCTGGGCCGGGCTCCCCGGCAGCCTCGAAGCTTGTTCGCTGCGATGCGTCTGTCAACCTCTCGATCGACCCCTCGATCGAGCTCTCGACCGATGGATCGATCGGGCGCTCGGTCCTGCGCCTCGCGCTGGACTATAGCAGGAAGCGCCTTTGCGGATCGGACCCGCGCGAGAGTGCGGGTCGCGGGAGGAGTGTGAGAGCGGGATGAGTCGTCGGACTCCCAGAATCGACCGGAGCCGGATCCGGACGCAGCCTGCGCGACGCCGGACCAGCCGGGTCCGGACCCGGGACGAGGCGCGGCCGCTTCCGGCCGGGGCGACGGTGGCGGAGCTTCTCGACGCGCTGCCGAACGTGCTCGGCGGGGCCGATCTCCGTGAGGCGATCGGAGCGTGGTCGAGGGCCTGGCAGCGGGATCGCCTCGTGCTCTTCCGCTTCGGGGCGCATCTGATCAAGGTGGGGCTCGCCCCCGTGGTCGTCGACCTGCTGGAGCGCGGGGCCATCGGGGGCATCCTGATGAACGGTGCGGGCTGCGTGCACGATCTCGAGCTCTCGATGATGGGTCGGACGAGCGAGGACGTTCAGTCCGCCCTCGACGACGGCTCCTTCGGGATGGCCCGCGAGACCGCCGAGCGCCTGAATGGCGCGATCGCGCGAGGACGCGAGGACGGCCTCGGGATGGGAGCCGCCATCGGGCGCGAGATCCACGAGTCGCGAGATCGGCATCGCTCCCGCTCGGTGCTCGCCACCGCCTGGCGTCTGGGCGTGCCGGTGACGGTCCACGTCGCCATCGGGACGGATATCCATCACATGCATCCGAGCGCCGACGGCGCTGCCCTCGGTGAGACGAGCTACCGCGACTTCGAGACGCTCGCCTCGCTGGTCGCGGGACTCGACGGCGGCGTCATGCTGAACGTGGGCTCGGCCGTCATCCTGCCGGAGGTCTTCTTGAAGGCGCTCGCCCTGGCTCGCAATCTCGGCCATCCGGTCTCTCGACTCACGACGATCAACTGCGACTTCATCCGCCACTATCGGCCGCAGGCCAACGTCGTCGAGCGTCCGACGAGACTCGGCGGACGGGGCATCTCGCTGATCGGTCAGCACGAGATCCTGATCCCGCTGCTGGCGGCGGGGGTGCTCGAGCATTTCGAGAGCGCCGGCTCGGGCAGCCCGCGCGGGGGCAATCGGGGTCGGGCCGCTCGCCGCAGGCCCGCCGGGCGTCCTCCGTCTTCGGGGAGGCCGTCTGGCGGGCCTTCCGAGGGAGGCCCGGAATGACGCGCCTCGTCCTGGTCGAGGGCGATCTCGGCGAGCAGGAGGTGGACGCCCTCGTCCATGAGATCGATGGCGCTCCGGCGCCCGGCGCCGGCGGGGAGGCCGCGCGGGACGAGCCTCCGCCGATCCGGAGCGAGTCCGATGGGCGGGGACCCCTCGAGGTCGGTGGAGCCACGATCACCGACGCGGAGGCGCCGCCGACCGCGCGCTTCGTCATCCACGCCGCGGCGAGGCCGCCCGGAGGAGAGGCGAGCGAAGGGCTCGTCCGGAGCGCGCTCCGGGCGTCGCTCGAGCTCGCCGAGCGGCAGGGCTGCCGCAGTCTGGCCGTGCCCGCGATCGGGACGGGGAGCGGAGGGCTGACGATGCAGCGCTGCGCAGAGGTCTCTCTCGAGGAGGCCCGGCTCTTCATCGAGGGAGGGGCTCGCCTCGAGGAGATCCGGTTCGTCCTGAGCGGAGAGCCCGCATTCCGCATCTTCGAGATGGTGAACGACGCGGCGAAGGTCGAGGCGCAGATGCGGCGATTGAAGGGCGGGTGAGGCCTCGATCGAGGCGCGGTCGATCGAGGCGCGACCGAGGGCCGGGGGCGTGCCGGCGGAGCTTGTCGGAGCCAGAGCCCGGAGTCGGGGCGGGACGCAGCACGAAGGCCCGGCTTCCCCACTGTATACTGGGGCCTCCAGAGCCCCGCGCCGTCCGGACGAATCGGGAACACCATCGGGACAGGGACGAGGGAGTGGAGACGGGTCCCTGGGGATCCGAGCGGGGAGCGAATTGATTCTATTCGAACAGATCGCCGCGGCGCTCTACCTGGCGGCGGGCCTCGGCGCGCTGCTCGGACTCGCCATGCCCGAGCCGCGCATCCTGCGTGGGGCGCGCGTCGGGCTGGCGTTGGGAGCGGTCGCCCAGCTCCTCGCCCTCGCCACGCTGCACCGGCTCGATCCCGCCCCTCGGCTGACGGATCTCGACCTGGCGGTGGCCTTCACCGCCTGGGTGGGCGTGCTGCTCTTTCTCGCCCTCTCGATGCGATACCGTCTGCCGGGCTTCGTGCCTCCGCTGGCCTTCGTGGCCTTCCTGGCGGCCTTCGGGACGACGCTCCGACCGCCCCGCCCGAGGATGGGAGGCGAGGGTCGGCTGCTGGAGGTGGCAGGGGCGAGTGGATCCCTGCCCCATGCCCACGTGCTGCTCGCGAGCGCCGGGCTCGCGGCGCTCGGGATCGCAGGGCTGGCCGGCCTCTTCTTCCTGCTCGAGCACCGGGCGCTGAAGCGTCGGCGCAGCCTCCGTCGCCGGATTCCCCTGCCGTCGCTCGAGGCGCTCGACCGGGTGAATCGGGTCGCTCTGGCGCTGGGCTTCTCGCTGCTGACGGTCGGCGTGGTGACGGGCGCGCTCTGGCTGGAGTCGCAATCGGGTCGGTTCTGGAGCGGGACCCACCACGAGATCTGGACGGCGATCGCCTGGGGGCTCTATCTGGGGCTGGTCGTCCTGCGCTTCGGGGGACGGCAGGGGCCGCGTCAAGCGGCGGCGAGCGCGGTGGCGGGCTTCGTCTTCCTGCTCTTCGCCGTGCTCGGAGTGGGGATGCTGTCGTGAGGCGAGGGTCGGCGGGGCGAGGAGCGCGAGGCGCAGGTCCCGCATCCGTCGCGGACCGGGGGAAGAGGCGGGTCATGAGGTGCGGGCCATGAAGGTGATGCTGCTCGGCATGAGCCATCGGACGGCTCCGGTCGAGGTCCGCGAGCGCTTCGCCGTCTCGCAGGCCGGACCCGTGCTGCGCAAGCTGATCGACAGGCCCGAGATCGAGGAGGCCGTGCTGCTGTCGACGTGCAATCGGGTCGAGGTGGTCGTCACCACCCCGAATCCCGACGCTGCGCAGCACGTGCTCCTCGACTTCTTCCTGCGGGAGCTGGCCGACGAGCGGGTGCCCCGCGACCTCTCGCTGTCGCGGGTCACCTACGTGCGCCAGGGGCGTGACGCCATCGAGCACGTCTTCCGGGTCGCCTCGGCGATCGACTCGATGGTGCTCGGCGAGCCGCAGATCCTCGGCCAGGTCAAGGACGCCTATCGCGAGGCGAGTGAGGTCGGAGCCTGCGGTGCGGTCCTGTCGAGGCTCTTCCAGCGCGCCTTCGCGACTGCGAAGCGGGTGAAGAACGAGACCGGGGTGGCCCAGAGGCCCGTCTCCGTCGCCCGCATCGCGGTCGACCTCGCGCGACAGATCTTCGAGACCCTGGACGACAAGGCCGCGCTCATGATCGGCGCCGGAGACATGATCGAGGCCGCGCTCGCGGCCCTCGGCGATCAGGGGCTGGGCACGCGTCGGGTCGTGAACCGGACGGCCGCTCACGCGGAGGCGCTCGCGATCCGGTTCGGGGGCACGGCCCATGGGCTCGACGAGCTCGACGCCGTGCTCGCCGACAGCGACGTCGTGCTCTCCTGCGTCGGCGGCGAGACGCCGATCCTCGATCGCGAACGGGTCGAGCGCAGTCTGGCCCGGCGGCGCGGCCGTCCGCTCTTCCTGATCGACATCGGCGTCCCCCGCAACGTCGATCCCGCCGTCCACGAGATCGACTCCGCCTTTCTCTACGATCTCGACGATCTCCAGGAGGTCGCGGCCAGCAACGAGCAGGAGCGACGCCGTGAGTCCGATCGCGCCGAGCGGATCGTCTCCGAGGAGTACCAGCGATTCGACGGCTGGCTCGTCGCCTTGCAGGCCGTTCCGACGATCCGCCATCTGAAGCATCGGGCCGAGACCATCCGGAGGGCCGAGATCGAGCGCTTCACCGGTCGCCTCGGCCTCGACGAGTCCCAGGTCGAGGGCGTCGAGCATCTCACGCGCAGCATCGTCAACAAGCTGATGCACGCGCCGATTTCGCGTCTGCGCGACGAGACGGATCGCGAGGCCGGTCTCGCGCGGCTCGAGGAGGCCCGCGCCCTCTTCGCGCTCGACGACCTCGACGCGCCCGGCGCCCATCTCGACGGCGACCTCGAGGCGACGCTGACCGACGCGCTCGACCGGGCCGACGCGTCCGAAGGCGCGCAGGAGCCCGACCGCGCGGAGGCGTCCGGCGGAATCGACGAGGCGAGGGAGACCGGCCGAGTCACCGACGACGAGAGGAGGGAGGGCTCGTGAGCCTGCTGAGAATCGCGACGCGCGGGAGTGATCTGGCGCTGATCCAGGCTCGACACATCGCGGCCCGCCTCGAGGCGGAGCTCGGCGTCGAGAGCGAGCTCGTGGTGCTGAGGACGACGGGGGATCGGATCCAGAACCGCTCGCTGGCGAAGATCGGTGGCAAGGGGCTCTTCATCAAGGAGATCGAGGAGGCGCTGCTCGACGGCCGGGCCGACCTCGCCGTCCACAGCGCGAAGGACGTGCCCGCACGGATCGCGGACGGCTGCACGCTCGCGGGCTATCCCGAGCGGGAGGATCCCCGGGACGCGCTCGTCGGCAGGGAGCGGGGCGTCCGTCTGGAGACGCTGCGCCGAGGCGCCCGGGTGGGGACGGGCAGCACGCGCCGGATCGCGCTGCTTCGCCGGCATCGGCCGGATCTCGAGGTCGTGCCGCTGCGCGGGAACGTCGCCACGCGGATCGCCAAGATGGAGACCGAGAGCCTGGATGCCGTGATCCTCGCCTGCGCGGGCATGGACCGGCTCGGGCTCGGGGACCGGATCGACGAGCGGATCTCGCCCGACGTCATGCTGCCCGCCGTGGGACAGGGGCTGCTCGCCCTCGAGACGAGAGCGGGAGACGAGTGGGCCGAGCGCGTGCAGTCGCTCGAGTCTCCCGAGATCGGCATTCCGGCCCGGGCCGAGCGCGCCTTCCAGACCCGGCTCGGGGGAGACTGCAGCGTCCCGCTGGCGGGCCACGCCGAGCGCGAGGCCGACGGGGGACTGCGCTTCCGGGGCCTGGTCTGCAGCGCCGACGGGAGCGAGCAGGCCCGCGCCGAGCGATCGGGCGCCGCGGTCGACGCGGAGGCGCTCGGCGCCGCGGTGGCCGAGGCGGTTCTCGAGGCCGGAGGAGACGTCATCCTGCGCAGGCTCGCGGACTCGCCGGAGCCTCCGGAGGATCCCGGGCGGGAGCGGGGCGAGCGAGATGGCTGAAGGGGGCCGGGTCCTGCTGGTGGGCGCGGGGCCGGGCGATCCCGAGCTGATCACGGTCCGCGGCGCGCGCGCCCTCGCCCGAGCGGACGTCGTGCTCTACGACCAGCTGGCGACCGAGGAGCTCCTCGATCTCGTGCCCGATCGGGCGCTGCTCCTGAACGTCGGCAAGCGGGGGCACGAGGCGCCGACGCGCAGCCAGTCGGAGATCAATGCCCTGCTCGTCGAGCAGGCCCGGGCCGGCCGGATCGTCGTGCGGCTCAAGGGCGGCGATCCCTTCGTCTTCGGGCGCGGGGGGGAGGAGGCGAGCGCCTGCGCGGCCGCGGGCATTCCCTTCGAGGTGGTGCCGGGGGTGAGCTCGGCGATCGCGGCTCTCGCCTATGCAGGGATCCCGGTCACCGATCGCCGCTTCTCGGCCTCCTTCGCCGTGGTGACCGGACACAAGGATCCCAGTCGGCCCGCGGAGCAGACTCGCTGGCGGGAGCTCGGGACCGCCGTCGACACGCTCGTGATCCTGATGGGCATGCGCAATCTGTCGAGCCTGGTCGACGAGCTGATCGCGGGCGGCAAGCCGGCGGATACTCCGGCGGCCGCCGTGATGCAGGGGACCCTGTCCGAGCAACGCACCTGTGTGTCGACGTTGGGGGCGCTGCCGGAGGCCGTGCGCGCGGCGGGGCTCGGGGCGCCTTCGACGGTCGTGATCGGCGAGGTCGTGCGCCTGCGCGAAGGGCTCTCGTGGTGGGAGAGGCAGCCCCTGTTCGGTCGCAAGGTCCTGGTCACCCGCGCGAGGGAGCAGGCCGCCGAGCTGTCGGCGGCGCTGCGTTCGGTCGGCGCCGAGCCGGTCGGGGTGCCGATGATCGAGCTCGGCCCGATCGAAGAGCCCGAAGCCCGAGCGCGGATCGCCGCCGTGCTCGATCGGCTGGACCGGTACCATGCGCTGGTCTTCACGAGCTCCAATGCCGTCCGCTTCTTCGCGCGCGCCCTCGAGGCGCATGCAGGAGCCCGGGCGCGACCGGCCGTCGAGACGCGCATCTTCTGCGTCGGCGAGCGGACCGCCTCGGCGGCTCTCGACGCCGGACTGCCGGTGCACGTGGTCGCCTCGGGGCGCAGCGATGCAGAGGCGCTGCTCGCACAGATCCTGGCCGCATTGCGTGGAGAAGGAGAACGCGTGCTGATTCCGCGCTCCGAGATCGGACGCACGGTGATCGCCGACGGACTGCGCAAGGCAGGCGCCGAGGTGGACTCGGTCGCGTTCTACACGAACCGGCGACCCGAGATCGACGTGGACGCCCTCCGTCGGCGCCTGCGCTCGGGGGAGCTCCATGCGCTCACCTTCACCAGTCCCTCGACCGTGGACCACTTCGTCGACTGTCTCGACGAGACGAGTCGAGAGGCCGCAGGCCGTTGTATGATCGCTGCGATCGGTCGCACGACGGCGAGCCGGCTCGAGGCGGTCGGGCTCTCCGCCGATGTCGTGCCGGAGCATCCGGACGTCACGGCCATGGTGGCCGGTCTGGTCGAGAGGACGGCCGGGGGCGAGCGCGGTCCCCGGGCCGGGCCGGACGCCCATCCCGGCGAGGAGGACGAGGCCCGATGAGCTTTCCCGTGACGCGAATGCGTCGCTTGCGGCGCACGGAGACGCTGCGCGCCATGGTTCGCGAGACGCGATTGAGCCGGGAGGACCTGATCCTGCCTCTCTTCGTAGTCGAGGGCCGCGGGCGCCGGGAGCCCGTCGGGTCGATGCCCGGCGTGCTCCGCTTCTCGGTCGACGAGGTGGTGCGCGAGTGTCGGCGGGTTCGCGATCTCGGAGTGCCGGGCGTGATCCTCTTCGGGATCCCCGATCACAAGGATGCCCGCGGATCGGGTGCGGATGAAGAGGACGGCATCGTCCAGCGGGCGGCTCGGGCGATCGTGGATGCGGTCCCCGATCTCTGCGTGATCACGGACGTCTGCCTGTGCGAGTACACCGATCATGGCCATTGCGGGCTGATCCGGTCGGGCGGGGCCGGGGTCGAGGTGGACAACGACGCGAGCCTCGAGCGACTCGCCCGGACGGCCGTCTCCCACGCCCGGGCCGGTGCGACGCTGGTCGCGCCCTCCGACATGATGGACGGACGCGTGGCCGCCATTCGTCGCGAGCTGGACGCGAGCGGCTTCGAAGACGTGGGCATCCTCTCCTATGCGGCGAAGTACGCGAGCGCCTTCTACGGCCCCTTCCGCGACGCGGCGGAGAGCGCGCCGGAGTCCGGCGACCGTCGCGGCTATCAGATGGACCCCTGCAATCGCCGCGAGGCCCTGCGCGAGATGCGGCTGGATCTCGAGGAGGGGGCGGACATGTTGATGGTGAAGCCCGCGATGGCGTATCTCGACATCCTCGCGGCCCGCGTCCGCGAGGATGTCGAGATACGCCATCGCGGGCTCGAGG
>CAYXLY010000183.1:0-2758 GCA_964466005.1 uncultured Spirochaetaceae bacterium
ATCCGGGAGATCCCGTTCGGCACGACGACGGAGAGCCTGATCGCTTCGATCGAGGCGGCGGTGGCCAAGGGGCGCGTCAAGATCTCGTCGATCGACGACTACACGACGGAGACGGTCGAGATCGAGCTGACGCTGGCGCGAGGCTCCGACGCCGACGAGGTCATCCCGCAGCTCTACGCCTATACGGACTGCTCGATCTCCGTCTCCTCGAACCTCGTCGTGATCGATGGACGGCGGCCGATCCAGCTCGGAATCTCCGAGATCGTCCGGATCCTCACGGATCGCCTGAAGGATCTCCTCAAGCGGGAGCTCGAGTACGATCGGGACCAGCTCGTCGACCGGAAGCATTGGCTCACCCTCGAGCAGATCTTCGTGGAGAAGCGGGTCTACAAGCTGATCGAGGACAAGACCACCGCCGAGGACGTGCGCAAGGCGGTCTGGACGGGGATGAAGAAGCACCAGAAGCTCTTCGTTCGCCCGATGGTCGAGGAAGACGTGACGCGGCTGCTCGAGCTGCGCATCCGGCGGATCTCCGCCTACGACATCGAGCGCAACCGCAAGGAAATCGAGGAGATCGACAAGAAGATCCGCGAGATCGAGCGCAAGCTGAAGAACATGACGAAGACGACGATCGCCCATCTCGAGGCCATGATCGCGAAATACGGCGACCAGTATCCGCGCAAGACGACCCTCACAGAGATCGAGGCCGTCGACAAGAAGGCCGTCGCCCGCCAGAACCTGCGGCTCTCCTACGACAGGAAGACGGGCTTCTTCGGGTCCGAGGTCCGGGGCGACGAGTTCAAGATGACCGTCTCCGAGTTCGATCTCGTCCTCGGGATCGCGCAGGATGGGACGTACCGCGTGATGAGCGCCCCCGAGAAGGTCCTCTTCACGGGCAAGCTGATCCACGCGGACGTCTTCGATCCGGAAGAGGGAGTCGGCTTCGTCGTCGTCTATCGCGACAAGCAGAAGATGGCCTTCGCCAAACGGATCCGGATCGAGAAGTTCATCCGGAATCGCGAGTATCGTCTGATCAAGGACAAGGGCGGTCGCATCGACCTGCTGCTTCCGGAGGACGCGACGGGCACGGTGCACATGGACTTCGTGACGGCCAAGAGGCAGCGCCTGAAGGAGGCCGACTTCGACCTCTCGACCCTCGACCTCACGAGCCCCGCGGCCCGGGGCACCCGGTTGGCGCCGAAGCCGGTCTCGAAGCTGAAGCTCGTCCCGGACGAGTCGTCCGCCAGCCGGGGGAAGCGAGGCGCGAAGGCGGGCTCGGGAGCTGCGGTCTCGGACCGGTCCGCCTCGGCATCGGAGAAGGGAGCGGGGAAGGGCTCGGGAACGGAGGGGCAGGGCGACCTCTTCTGATCGCCGGGATCCTCAGGTCTCGTCCTCCGGTCCCAGCATGGCCTCGGGGCGCACGAGCTCGTCGAACTCCCTCGCCGACAGGCTTCCGAGATCGAGCGCGGCCTCGCGCAGGGACAGATTCTCCGCGTGGGCCTTCTTGGCGATCTCCGCGGCGACGTCGTAGCCCAGCTTCGGCGCCAGGGCGGTGGCGAGCATGAGAGAGCGCTCGAGATGATGGCGGGTGGTCGCCTCCTCGATCTCGATGCCCTCGACGCAATGGACCCGGAAGCTCTCGCTCGCGTCTCCCAGCCAGCGGATCGAGTTCAGGAGGTCGAAGGCGATCAGGGGCTTGTAGGCGTTCAGCTGGAAATGACCGCTCGCGCCGGCGAGACCGATGGAGCCGTCGTTGCCCATCACCTTCACGCAGACCATCGCGAGCGCCTCGCATTGCGTCGGGTTGACCTTGCCCGGCATGATCGAGCTGCCGGGCTCGTTGGCGGGGAGCTGGAGCTCTCCGATTCCGCATCGCGGCCCGGATCCGAGCAGTCGGATGTCGTTGGCGATCTTCGTGAGCGTGACGGCGACGCCTCGCAGGGAGCCGTGGGCGGCCACGCAGGCATCGTGGGCCGCGATCCCGGCGAACTTGTCCGGGGCAGCCCGGAAGGAGAGGCCGCTCGCCGCCGCGAGGGCCTCGACCATCCGCGCGTCGAAGTCCGCGGGCGCGTTCAGTCCCGTCCCGATGGCCGTCCCCCCGATCGGCAGCTCGAGCAGGCCGTCCCGGGCGTTCTCGACGCCGCGGATCGCGCCGCCCAGCTGACTCGCGAAGGCGCCCCACTCCTGTCCGGCGCGCATGGGCACGGCGTCCATCAGATGGGTCCGGCCGACCTTGATGATCGACGCGAACGCCCGGGCCTTGGCCGACAGGGCCTCGGCTAGCGCGCGCAGGGCCGGCAGGAGCGCGCCCTCGATCTGCTCGGCGGCGGCGACGTGGATCACGGTCGGAATCACGTCGTTCGAGGACTGGCTCCGATTCACGTGGTCGTTGGGATGCACGGGATCCTTCGATCCGAGCCGTCCGCCGAGGATCTCGATCGCGCGGTTCGCGATCACCTCGTTCGCGTTCATGTTCGTCTGGGTCCCCGAGCCGGTCTGCCAGACGACGAGCGGGAAATGATCGTCGAGTCGGCCTTCGATCACCTCCTCGGCGGCGGCGCAGATCGCGCGTGCGATCGACTCGGGAAGAATCCCCTGCTCGGCGTGGATGCGGGCGGCGGCCTGCTTCACCAGCCCCAGCGCGCGCAGGAAGGGACGCGGAAAGCGCTCGCTTCCGATCGCGAACTGGCGCCGACTGCGCTCGGTCTGGGCGCCCCAGTAGCGGTCGGCAGGCACCTGGATCTCGCCCATCGTATCC
>CAYXLY010000183.1:2768-8563 GCA_964466005.1 uncultured Spirochaetaceae bacterium
TCGCTGCTCCATCTGGATCCTCCTGCTGTGGGCCTCCGTCGTGCCCGTCAATCGGGGCGGCGCGCCGGGGCTTCCGCTGGCCCGTCGGCGAGCGAGATCCGGATGCGCTCCGGCTCGATCTCCTCGACGGAGAGCGTGCCCGGCTTGCGGATCTCGTTCGCCGTGATCGTGAAGGTGCGTCGGCCCAGACGCGCGAGGTAGGCATCGACCCGGACCGTCACGTCCTCGATCCCGAGCAGCAGCAGATCCCTTCGCAGTCCGCGCAGTGTGACCGAGACCTCCTCGGGCTCGATCGACTCGAGGCGGCGGCCTTCCGGGAGATTCGTGATCTCGACCGGGACCGGGACGGTGACCTCGCCCATGTCCGAGCCCGGAACGATGAGGGTCCAGAGCAGGAGGGCCGCCAGCAGCGCGAAGGCGGCCTCGGGAGCCCTCTGCTTCCAACGCGCTCTCGTCGGCGTGGTCTCGGGAGCGACGGCCTTGTGCAGCTCGGAGGCGAGGGCGCGCGGAGAGGGGAGCCTTCGCAGCTCTCCGTTCCGGGCGAGAGAGACGCTGCCACGCTCCTCGGAGACGACGATGCAGGTCGCATCGCAGCGCTCCGCGAGTCCGAGCGCCGCGGCATGCCGGGTGCCCGCGGGCCGGACGGCCTCGTGATTCGCCGAGAGCGGAAGATGGGCGGCGAAACGTTCGACGACGTCGCCTCGCACCACGACGGCGCCGTCGTGTCCAGGCGAGCTCACGTCGAAGATGGAGAGCAGGAGGGGCTCGCTCAGTCGCCCGTGCAGCACGACGCCGCCTTCGATGTGTCGCTCCAGCGGCTCCCGTCCGGGGAGCACGATCAGCGCCCCGGTCCGGCTCTCGGCCATTCGCGCCGTCGCCCGGACCAGAATGTCCAGGGCGGCGTTCTCCGCGCGAGAGTCTCCGGGAAGGC
Organism: uncultured Spirochaetaceae bacterium; assembly: GCA_964466005.1. Lineage (GTDB taxonomy): Bacteria > Myxococcota_A > UBA9160 > UBA9160 > UBA4427 > UBA4427. The sequence continues at coordinate 3,700 of CAYXLY010000183.1, forward strand.
GCCGCCAGGAGCCGAGCTGTCCGAAGATCCGACGCAGATCGTCCTGGAAGACCACGACCAGGATCAGGATCAGGACGGCGAAGAAGCCCTGCAGCAGTACGCTCGTGAGCTCGAGGTCGAGAGCGCGGGCGACCCCGTAGACGACGCCGAGGAGCGCCAGCCCCGAGAGCTCGGCGCGTGCACGCGAGCCGCGCAGGAAACGGACGGCGAACCAGAGGAATCCCGCGACGACGAGGATGTCGACGAGGTCGAGCCAGTCGGGAATCGGGATCCAGCCAGGCATCAGGGCAGCCCATCCTTGGACCGGTGCGGACGAGGGCCGCCGGTCGCTCGAGTCACCTTCGAATCGAAGCGAGCGCCCGACCACGCCGAAGAGCTCGGGATGGACCGGCCCGTCGCTCGGGAAAAAGGTCGGTGGGGGAGAGCGGTGCGTCCTCCAGGAGGCCGGATCGAATCGGGCGGAAGATCATGACCGGAGCATGGAGCGCCGTCGCGGAGGATTCCACCCCGACCGAGGCAGGGGTCGCCCGGTCACGCGATGCGAGCGCGGCTCGAGACCCCACCCGTGCTTGGACTCGAGCCGGGCGATCGAGGATAATCCGCGCATGCAGTGTCGGCTTCCGAGGCTCCGGTCTCTCTACCGAATCGCGCTGATGGCTTTTTTCCAGATCGGGCTGATGGCTCTTCTCCGGATCGGGCTGATGGCTCTTCTCCCGATCGCGCTGACGGCGCTCGCTGGATGCAGCGGGCTCGGGCCGAGCCTGCCCGAGGGCCCCGAGAGCCGGAAGAGGCCGGCCGCCCCGGCACCCTGCATGCCCCGCTTCCCGCTCGAGCAGGGCTGGCTCGGAGGGGACTCCGCCTACTCCGTCTCGCTCGAGCCCCTCGCCGACCCTTCACGGGACGCCCCGATCGAGACGATCCCGACCCTCTGGCTCTTCGGGGACAGCTTCATCGGGAGATCGGGGGCGACCGATCGGCGGGGGTCGACCTTCGTGCACAACAGCGTGGCGCGCTCCCGCTGTCGACCGGATGGGCACTTCGAGATCGACTACGGCTGGGGACGGGACCCGGAAGGGGAGCCGGCGGCGGTCTTCGATCCCGGGGTCGAAGATCGCCACTGGTGGCCTTTCGACGGCTTCGTGCTCGACGGCGTGCTTCATGTCGGATTGCTCCGGGTCGCCTCGACGGGAGACCCGACGGCGCCCTTCCGACCGGTGGGCGTCGATCTCGGCCGGATCGCGAATCCCCGGGACGCGGTGAGCGCGTGGGAGCTCGAGGTGCGTCCCCTCTCGCGGGGCGATGTCGCTCTACCCGCCGGCGCGTTCTGGCGGGATGGAGGCCATCTCTACCTGTTCGGCTTCTTTCGCGAGCCGTCGGGACGACATCCGCGCTTCCTGGTGCGGCTTCCGCTCAAGGCGCTGCGTCGATTCGAGGCGCCCCTGTCCGCCGAGCTCGAGACGCTGGCTCCCGGCGGCGAATGGCTGCCCGGCCTGGCCCCCGGCAGCGCCGAGATCCTGATGGCGGACGATGCGACGGAGATGAGCGTGGGGCGTGATCCAGCGACCGGGCTTCTTCGAGCGGTCTACTCCTTTCCCTATCAGAGCGGAGCGGGTCGCGAGCCGCTCCCCTCCTCCGTCGTCTACACGCGCACGGCGAAGCGTCCCGAAGGCCCCTGGTCCGAGCCCCGGGCCCTCTTCGTGATTCCCGACCTGCGAGAGGACGCCGCCGAGGGTCATGACCCCGCCAAGCGATGTTATGGCGCCAAGGCGCATCCTCGTTTCGGCACGCCCGCTCGCATGGTCGTCACCTACGTTTGCAACCTCATGCCGCTCCCCGGCCTCGATCCGCACGAGGTCATGGGACGTCTGCTCGACGATCTCGGACTCTACCGGCCTCGAGTCGTCTCCTGGCCCCGGCCCGGCCAGCCGGCGAGCCGGGACGGATCGCGAGAGGAGGTGGCCGAGCGACCCTGACGCGCGGCCCGGGCTCCTCCCGATCGGACGGCTGGCCCGGAGGGCATCCGGACTGGTATCGTGACCCGCCCCGGCGGACTCCGAGGCCGTCTCCGAACGATCGGAGCCGTTCCGCGAGAGGTCGAGCGAGCGGCGCTCTCTCCTCGATTCGTATGGAGAGCGAAGTCGGGACCTGCACCGAAAGGAGACGTCGATGGACGCCTACGAAGCCCTGTACACGACACGCGCGATGCGGCGCGTGAAGCCCGATCCGATTCCGGAGTCCGTCCAACGACGGATCCTGGACGCGGCGATCCGCGCGCCTTCGGGAGGCAATACCCAGGGCTGGCGATTCCTGCTCGTCGACGACCCGAAGGTGAAAGGGGAGCTCGGCCCGCTCTATCGCAGCTGCATGGAGGTCGTCTGGAGCTCCATCTACGCATCGCGTCTCGAGGCCGCTCGAGCGGAGCCGGAGGCCCCCGAGAGCGTCGAGTTCTCGAAGATGTATCGCTCGGCGAGTCATCTCGCGGAGAATTTCGAGTCCTATCCGCTGATCCTCTTCGCCTTCTGCCAATACGACACGACGGGCGGGTCGATCTTTCCCGCGGTCTGGAACGCGATGCTCGCAGCCCGCGTGGAGGGGGTCGGCAGCTCTCTCACGAGCGCCTTCATGCTGAAGGGCGACGACGTGAAGAAGATCCTGGGGGTGCCCGAGGAGGGCGGCTGGATCTTCAACGCCTGTGTCACCTTCGGCTATCCGAAGGGGCGATGGGGCGTCGCCCCGCGGCGTCCCGCCCACGAGGTGGCCTTTCGCAACTCCTGGGACGGGGAGCTCGGCTTCGAGATCCCCGAGCCGCTGTGGTCGATGGACGACAGCGAGTAGCGTCGGGAAGGACCGGAGGAGAGGACATCATGGCTCGGTTCGAGGCAGTGCTCTGGGATTTCGGAGGCGTCTTCTCCTCCTCGCCCTTCTCGGCGATCGAGGCGCTCGGGCAGGAGAAGGGACTCGAGCCCGGTCGGCTGCTCGAGGCGCTCTTCGGCCCCTATCACGGAGACACCGATCATCCCTGGCATCGGCTCGAGCGCGGCGAGATCGACTTCATGAGCGCGCGGAGCGAGATCATGGAGCTCGCGCGGGAGGATGGATTCGAGGCCGACCCGATCGAGATCTTCGTTCGCATGGGCGAGTCGGGAGGCATTCGCGAGGACGTGGTCGACCTCGCCCGACGGGTCAAGGGGCTCGGCTTCCAGAGCGCGATCGTGACGAACAATGCCCGCGAGTTCCGGGAGCGCTGGGTCTCGTCCGTGCCGATCCTCGAGATCTGTCACGAGATCGTCGACTCGAGCGAGATCGGGATCCGCAAGCCCGACCCACGGATCTTCGCACACGCGCTCGAGCGGCTCGGGGACATCGACCCGGGACGCGCGATCTTCGTCGACGACTTCGCCGGGAACGTCGAGGCCGCCGCGGCGCTCGGAATCGAGTCCGTGCTCGTGACCGACGACTACGCGGAGGCAATCCGCGCGATCGAGGCGCTGATCGGTTGACCGACCGCCATTTCCTGCTGGAAGGGAAAGGGCCGAAGAGAGGAGACCATGGCGGCCACGCCCCGAATCCTGACGCATCTCCCGAGCGGGCTTCTCGAGCCCGTGCGAGAGGCCCACCCCGACGTCGAGCTGATCGAGATCCCGCAGGAGGGTGATCCGGGAGAGGGCGTCGAGGGCGAGGTCCTGCTGACCCTGACCTGGGGCAGCCCGAACCTGGCCGAGGTGCTCGAGCGGGGCGTGCGCTGGGTGCATGCCTATGGGACCGGCGTGGATGCCTTCCCCTTCGAGCAGCTCGGCGATCGGGTGCTCACCTGCTCCCGGGGCGCGAGCGCGAAGGCCATCTCCGAGTGGGTGATGGCGGTCCTGCTCGCGGCCGAGAAGCAGCTGCCCCAGTCCTGGCTCTCGGAGCCGCCGGAGCGGTGGAACATCGCGCGACTCGGAAGCCTGGAGGGCCGACGGCTCGCCTTGATCGGCTTCGGCGGGATCGCGCAGGCCGTCGCCCGCCGGGCACTGCCCTTCGGTATGCGGGTCGCGGCCCTTCGGCGGACGTCGAGCCCGAGCCCGATCGAGGGCGTCGAGATCGTGACCTCACTCGAGTCGCTTCTCGCGGAGGCGGATCACGTGGTCCTCGCCGCGCCCGAGACGCCGGCCACGCGACACCTGATGAACGACCGGGCGTTCGCGGCGATGAAGGCCGGCGCGCATCTGGTCAACGTGGCCCGAGGCGGGCTCGTCGACCAGGAGGCCCTCGCGCGCGCCCTGGCGGACGGCACTGTGGGACTGGCCTCCCTCGATTGCGTGGAGCCCGAGCCCCTGCCGGCCGGGCATTGGCTCTATGCCCACCCGCAGGTCCGCCTCTCGGCGCATGTCTCCTGGAGCGCGCCCGGCTCCCACGAGGGGCTGATCGAGCCCTTCGTCGAGAATCTCGGTCGCCATCGCCGCGGCGAGCCGCTCGCATATCGGGTCGATCCCGAGGAGCGTTATTGACGCGCATCCGGGCGCGCGGGCAGGAGAGGGCGAGCCGCGGAAGGGATCAGCCGTTCTTCAGCTCGACGATGATCTCCCGGTAGGTCTTCTCGCCGACGTTGTAGGCCCACTCGAAGCCGCCCTTGGGAACGGCGACCGTGTTGCCCTGTGCGGGCACCTTGCCGACGAAGGAATCGACGGGGCTGCCCTCCGGCGTGACGCCGGCGACATAGTCGCCTTCGGAGATCATGAGATAGTAGTCGTACTCGTGGCGATGGAGATCACTCGCCTCGCCGGGCTCGAGCACCAGCTCCCAGACGCGCACGCGATCGTCCTCGAGCAGCAGCTTCGTGCCGACGTCGAGATCGGAAGAGCACACGTCTGAACTCCAGTCACTC
>CAYXLY010000184.1:0-8556 GCA_964466005.1 uncultured Spirochaetaceae bacterium
CTCCGCCGGGTCGAGCTCGTGGACGAGGACGTTGCGAGCGCCCTGACAGAAGCCCGCCATCGCCCAGCCGCTGCCCGCGATGTGGAAGAGGGGCATCGCCACCAGAGAGACCGAGTCCTCGTCGATGGACCAGGCGCGCGCCCCGTTCTCCATCGCGCAGAGCAGGTTCTCGTGGCTGAGCTCGACTCCCTTCGGCAATCCCGTGGTGCCCGACGTGTAGAGCTGGAAGCAGGTCGCGTCCGGCCGACACGGTCGCTCGGGGTCGATCGCGGGCTGCTCGGCGATCCAGTCCGCGAAGGCGACGTGCTCGCTCGCCGGAGCCGCCGCTCCTGCGTCCTCGCCGGATCGCCCGGATCCCCGCGCCGGGTTCACGACGATCCGCTTCACCGTCTTCAGGTCCATCTGCGCGAGGTGGCCGACGAACTCCTCGCCGACGCAGAGCACCCGGGCTTCCGCGTCGTTCAAGATGTACTCCATCTCACGCGGCGCCAGGCGCCAGTTCACCGCCAGCGTGACGACGTCGACCATCGCCGCTCCGAAGAGCAGGTCGAAGAACTCGGGGACGTTGCGATCCAGCACGGCGATCCGGTCCTGGGGCTGGATCCCGTCCGAGATCAGGGCCTGAGCGACTCGCGCCGCCTCGTCCCGGAGCGCGCCGTAGGTCCAGGACCGATCGCCCGCCTCCATGGCGACCCGATCCGGACTGTGGCTCGCGTGATGACGCAGGATCTGGTCGAGCGTGGTGAAGGGCATCGCGGACGTCCTCTTCGTTCGTCGTTCCGTTTGCGAGCTCGCGCCAGATCGGCGGATCCCGACCCTGTTCTCCCCTCTCGAGGCGCACGGCAGAGACGAGAGGCCAGGTCGAGCGCGCCGACCGAGCAAGGTTCACGCATTCTACCCGAGATCGAGGCGCGAAATCGCAGGCCTGGCCGTCGCGAGCTCGAGTTTTCGCAACACGGAGATCGGGTCGAAGGCGCGTGCATCGCGACCGAGGGGCTCGAGAGATGGGCTCTCGTGTCCTGACCGGCCGCCAAGGCTTTCGATATCCTTGCGATCGGCCGAAGAGCCGGGAGGCGCGCGCCCGATCGGACGGGCCCTCCGGGTGCGCAGGCAGGGCCGAGCCGGAATCGGGAATCCGATGAGCGCTTTCGACAGCTGGATGGATACGCTGCCCGCGGATGCCCGGGCTGCCGTCGAGGAGAGGCTTCGACCTCGCACCGTGGCCCAGGGCGAGGCCGTCTACACGACCGGAGACCCGGCGAACGAGCTCTATCGGATCCGTTCCGGCGGAGTCCGGATCACGGAGTATTCTCCGGTCGGCCGGGAGCTCCAGCTCCTGACCCTCGTTCCCGGAGACTGCTTCGGCGAGGTCGGCGTGATCGACGGCCTTCCCCGCTTCAACAACGCCTACGCCCTCGCGGCGACCGAGCTCGAGGTGCTCGACCGGAAGAGCTTCGATCGCCTGCGGCAGACCCATCCCCGGATCGAACGCGAGATGAACCTCTTCCTCTGCGGCACCGTGCGCCGGCTCGCCTCGAAGGTGACGGATGCGAGCATTCTGACGCTGCGGGAGCGGCTGCCGCGCCTGATCCATCAGCTCGCCGGCGGCGACGGGGACCGGACGAGTGCGAGCGATGCGGAGGGTGTGAAGGGAGCGCGGGATGTGAAGGGCGTGATCCTCTCGCCCGTCTCCCACAACGACCTGGCCAACATGCTCGGCGCCACGAGACAGAGCGTGAGCCGCGAGCTGAAGGAGCTCGAGCGAGAGGGTCTGATCGAGCTCCGCTATCGAAGCATCCGGGTCTGCGACATGTCGGACTTCGTCCATCGCTTCGGCAGCCTCCTCGACGGCGGGGGCGTCGACCCGGGACCGTCCGCATGAGCGAGACGGCCTCGAGCGCAGGCCGGCGGTCGCCGAGCTCCGCGAGATTCCTGCCTTCCGGCGTCGGCTCGGCGCTGATCGGGGTCCTGGCCCTGACCGCCTACCGAATGCTCTGGCTGGGACCCGCCCGCTACGACGTGGACTCGCTGCTCTTCCTGCCCGGAGGGCTGCCCGCGCTCACGGTCCTGCTTCTCGCCTCCTGGCTCGTCTGGCGACGTCGTTCGCGGCTCCTCCCCGTCCCGTCTGCAGCGAAGGACGCCGCGCCCTCGCGCGGAGGCCAGGTCGGGGCCGACGGGACCGTGCTCGGAGGGAGGGCGTGGGGCGGCGTCCTGGGTGGACTCCTGGCCGGCGTCGGGACGGGGCTCTTCGCGTGGGCCGTCGTCACGGCGCGGGCCGACCTCATGCTGCCTTCGCTCGGCGCGCTCGGGCTGGCCTTTGCCACGGCCTTCCGGGGAGGGAAGGGCTTCAGGGCCGGCTTCCTGCCTGCGCTCGTGCTGCTCCTGGGCGTCCGACTGCCGAAGCCTCTCGAGGACGAGCTCGTCTGGCATCTCCAAACGTGGACGGCGCTGTGGGCGGGTCGACTCCTCGAGCTGACCGATCGGGGCTTCGTCCAGAGCGGGGTGATCCTGCGGGACGCGGAGCACACCTTCCATGTGATCGACAGCTGCAGCGGGCTGAACGGGATCGCGATCCTGTCGCTCGTCGCTCTCATCGTCCGGGAGCTCTTCGCGAGCGGAGGCCTCCGGACCTGGCTCGTGGTCGTCCTCGCACCAGCTCTCGCCTTCGGTCTCAATCTCCTCCGGGTCGCATACGTGGCTTCGAGTCCGGACCCGGAGGCGCTCGCGGGCATCGAGGGCGACCATACCCTTCAGGGCCTGACGGTCTTGATGATGGGGACCGCGCTGCTCTACGGACTGGGATGGCTGCTGGAAGGGCGGCCTTCCGGCGCGCTCCAAGGGCTCGAAGAGCCCGAAGGGCCCAGAGCGCCCGGTCCGATGGAGCTCCGGCACGATCCGGACGGGACCCTCCGATCGCAGCCCTCCGTTCTCCCTGGACGGCTCGCCGTCGTCTGGCTCTCGGCTCTCGCTCTCCTCTCCTGGACCCTCCCGCGCTTTGCGGATCCGGGATGGGCGCTTCCCGCGACCGGGATCGATCTGCCGCAGGAGAGGGAGGGCTGGACGAGCGGGCCGGCGCCCCATGATCTCTTCTTCACGGGCGCCTTTCCTCGCAAGCTCCACCGCCGCTATTCGAAGAGCGCCCGGGGATCCGGTGCGCCCCAGATCGTGGACGTCCTGATCGGATACGAGATCCCGAATACGCCGGGCTCCACCCGCATGATGTCCTCGAAGCGCCTGATTCCGGGACCGGAGTGGCGCCTCGAAGAACGCAGTCGCGAGCGGATCTGGCTGCTCGATCGCGAGGCCGAGCTCTCCGTCGCCTCGCGCCATCCCGGCGGCGAGCGGGCATGGGTCTACAGCTGGCGCCCCCGCGATCGGGGTCTCTGGATGGAGTCCTGGCGAGCCTTCCTGGCGCTCGACGAGAGCCCCTTTCGGCGGGCACGCCCTCGAGCGCTCGTCCAGCTCGTCGCCTATGCCCCCCACGACGGACAGCTCGCGATGGACCGGGCCAAGCAGCGGCTGGATCGCTTCGTCATGAGCTTCCGGGACGAGCTGAGCGCGCTCTGAGGAGAGCCCGAGCAGGCGCTCCCGAACGAGGCAGAGCGCCCCCGATTGTGCTAGGTCCGAATCATGAAGACTCCCTTTCTCCGTGCTCTCGGTTCGCTCTCTGGTGTCCTGTTGACCGGCCTCCTGCTCTTCGGCTGTGAAGAGGGGGGCGACGTCGACCGCGAGATGCCCCCTGCCTCCTCGAGCTCGGGCTCCGGCTCGGAAGACGTCCCTGGCATGAGCCCGGAGGTCGACCCGGAGGCCGTCGATGCACTCTCCGAGGCCCTGGCCCAGCCGGACCCCTTCGAGACCGCCCGCAGCCTCGGCGAGCTGCTGCCGAGGCTGAGCCCAGCAGCGCTGCCGGCCGTACAGGACGCTCTGGGTGATCCCGGTCGGGACCTCGATCCCGTCGAGTTCGACCTGCTGCTCCGATTCTGGGCCCTGCACGCCCCCGAGGACGCGACGCGATGGACCTTCGTCCACGCCCAGCCGATCTATCGGATGTCCGCGACGCGCGCCGTCGTCGAGGCGTGGGCCGAGGCCGACCCTGCGGCGGCGCTCGTGGGGGTCGAGGGCGCGCTGGCGACGCTGGACAAGGAGGTCGGGCAGATCGCGGAGACCGCGCTGATCCGGGGCTGGTTCCAGTCGGATCGCGAAGGGGTCGAGAGCTATGTCGAGGGGCTCGGGATCGGCGTGAAGCGCCAACGCGCGATCCTCGCCTATGCCCTCGCGCTGGCGGCGGCCGACGGGAGCGACGCGGTGATCCGCTGGGCGGAAGGGATCCCCGAGGACGACGAACGATACAAGCTGGCGGTCTATCGACAGCTCGTCTCGGCGCTCTCGCTGGTCGACATGCCGGCGGCCGTCCGATTCTGCGATGCGCATTGCGACGGCCCCTACTCGAAGGGGCTCCGGAACCTGCTGGCCCGGAATCGCTTGCGCAGCGGCGAGAACGGCGGGGAGGTGATCGAGTGGGTCGGCCGATCGGCCGACGAGACCGAGAGCCAGCGCCAGCTCAAGAAGCGAGCCTTGAGCTCCGCCTTCGGCTTCTGGGCCTTCATGGATCGGGAGTCCGCCGTCGACTGGATGCGGGCGCAGCTGGCCGAGGAGGAGGCCGATCGCCTCCCCTGGCTCCCCTCGCTCTACGGGGCGTACGCGCGCCAGATCGCGGGCACGGCCACGGAGGAGTCGATCGGCTGGGCCGAACGGATCGAGGACGAGAACGAGCGCGAGCGCACCCTGGTCCGGATCGTGCGCTACTGGATGGAGCAGGACGAGGCGGCCGCAGAGGCCTGGCTCGAGCAGTCCGATCTGTCGGACTTCGCCCGGGAGCAGGTCCGGAGCAGCCAGGCGCCTCTCTATCTCCCGAGCGTCGACGAGGAAGACGAGGGCTGAGCCGGAATCCGGCTCCTGGAGATCGAAGCCCGCAAATGCTCCCGGAGCGAGAGCGGGCGCGACCCATACAGGTCGGAGAGCCGTGTGGCCCGCGGCATCAGATCATGCGCGGTACGCGCGACACGCGAAGAGGCATGAGACGAAGGGCCGGCAGCCGACCAGAGGAGGCCACGCTTCCCTCGACCCGACGCCGCCCGAGCAGGGGACTCTCGGGCAATCGAGCAGGAGAGGGCCAGGCGTCTCCGACCCTCCGCCGAGGGCGCGCCGCTCCCCGGATCCAGCCCGTCGCCTCGGAGTCCATCCATGGCCGCGGACTTCATCCGAACGCGCTGCCCTCCCCCCGACCCAGGGCCTGGACGCAAAGAGGCCGGGGCGAATCGACTCTCGTCGACCCGCCCCGGCCGGGATGCTGCCTGATCTCGCGAGCAGGCTCGCTGGAGACCAGCGACTACTGGACTAGCGCGATCGCCGCCGGACGAGTCCGTGACAGAGACCGAGCATCGCCAGGGCGCCCACCGCTCCCATCGCCGCGGTCGGCTCGGGAAGCGTCAGGCTGAGCCATCCCCGGTTCCCGTTGGGACCCGAGAGCGCTCGCAGGCTGAGCGATCCGGACACGAGCGAGATGTTGCCCTCGCCCCCGACCCGCATGTCGGTCCCCGACATGAAGAAGACCTCCGGCGGAGAGGCGCCGGGCTGCGACAGCGTGATCGTGCCCGTCGTCCACGGGAAGCCCTTGCTCGCCGTGACGTCGTTGGCGAGGCCGTTCAGCATGACCGTCCCGCCTCCCGGCGTCGGGAAGGGAACCGTGATCGGGAAGATCGACCCGTTGATCGTTCCGGCCGGACCCATCGTGCAGCACGTGACGGGAGTCGTCACGTTCACCGCGCCGAACCCGTTCGAGGGAGCCCCGAACATGGTCGTCACGGCCGGCGAGGCCGCCGGCGCACCCGGCTGGGCGAGACCGTCCGGAGCGCTCGCGCCGGCGACGGCCACGGCCATCACGGTATTGGGCGCTCCACCGGCGAAGTTGATCCAGACGCTCGCGATCGGGAGGTTCCCGGTGTTGCCGCTGGGCCCGAGGCGCGCCGTGCCGGCTCCGGATCCCGGAGCGATCGCGAACTGGGCCGCACCGCCGAAGGCGTTGGGGCCCGCGTTGTAGATGGCGACGCCGCCACCCGGCGTGCCGAGGACGGTGCTTCCCGGGCCGCCACCCGGCGCCAGGGTCGCCGACGCGGCCGGCCACTGATAGTCGATCGAGGTCGCGACCTGGAAGACCGCCGGGTTCGACGGGAAGACCGCGATCGGTTGGGGCGTGCCCGGAGCCGGACGCGAGAGCACGGCCGGCGGGAACTGGAGCCCGCCGCCCACCGTTCCGACGATGCCCTTCCCGGGGACGGGCGGAATCAACAGAGGCGGAAAGTTGCCTGCATCGCCCGGCGTCTGTCCGCCGAGGAAGATGCCGGCCGTGCCCACCGGAAGCGGAAGACCGGTTCCGATCTGGAGCTGGCCACCGCTATTGCCCGTGAGCGTGAACAGCCCCTGAGCCTGCGAAGCGCCACTCCAGCCGAGGGCGATTAAGAGACAAGCCAAACGGACCCAACGGCTTCTCAACATCATATATGTCTCCTCATTGACGTCGACTCGGGACCGATCCAACGCGGATCGGGACGAGCCTCGTTTCGTCGGAGCTCCCCCCTCCAGCTCTTGCCCTTCTCGAGGCGAGCTGGAGAAGTGATCTCTCCTTGGCGTGGGCATTCGCAGTGGCCGGCACAGCCGCCGGCCCCCGATTCCATCGTCCGCCGACAGCTTCCAGCCCGGTCCTCCCTTCTGGGTGAAGAGCCTGATCCGCTCACTCCCAGACCGGAGCCTCCGAGACCGAAGCCTGCCACTCGGACTCACCGCCTCCACCGTCCGAAGGGGCTCTCGCGAGCTCCATCGGGCCGGCAACGGCGAATGCCACCCGTGCAGGCTACTAGAGAGCTGCGCTCAAAAATGTCATCTATCCGACATTCTTATGGGCGATCAGGAAGGAAGCGCAGGACCGCTGGTCAGGAATTCGAGGGGCGCTCCGCCCGGTCGGTGGCCGGCCCCGGTCGTGAGGCCTCCCGCAGCCGCTGCGCGGTCTCGGCAGCCTCCCGGGAGCGATCCGGCTCGCCGAGCGCCGCGTGCACCCGGGCCAGCCGGTCCCAGGCTGCCGCGCCGCCCCCGAATCGCGTCGCTCGCCGCGCGCGCTCGAGCGTCTCCGCAGTCGCGCTTCCGCGCGCGAGATCGAGCTCGACCCAGACGCTGGCGGCCTCCGCCTCGAAGGGATGGCGATCGAGGAGCGCCTCGAGGCGCTGCTCCGCCTCGTCCACGCGCCCCTCGGCCCGCAGGACCCGCGCGGCGGCCAGAGCCGGCTCTGCCTCCGAGGGGTCGGCCTCCATCGCTCGCTCGAAGAAATCGAGCGCCCGCTCGGGATCCTCCTGCCGCACCAGCCGTCCCAGCCCTGCCAGGGCCCGCGCGTTGTCCGGATCGATCTGGACGGCCCGGGAGTACGCCGCCCGGGCGAGCTCCGTCGATGCACCGGCGAGCTCGAGATGCCGACCCGCGATCTCGTGGGCCACCGACGCGCCGGGATGCGCCTCTCGAGCCGCCTCGACGAAGCGACGGGCCAGCTCGGGCTGGCCCGCTTCATGCGCGAAGCGGACGAGGACACGCAGGATCGGAGCATTGGCCGGATGAGCCAGATCGATCCCCGGCGCGCTCGACAGGAAGCTCAGGGCCGCCCGCGGTCCCGCCGCATCCGCGATGCCCTCCGCACCGCGCGCGAGCGCCAGGGGCACGCGCGCAGGCTGGCGCTGCGCGAGAGCCGTGAGCGAGCTCTGGAGCTGCTTCGGGTTCGCGACACGCCCCATCAGATACATGGAGAGCATCTCTCCCTCGGGCTCGAGCGGATATTTCCCGGCCTCCAGGAAGAGCAGCTGATAGGCGAGGAGGGGCTGGCCTTCGGCGATCAGCTGACGCGCCGCGCGAGTCCGCGCGTCGGTGGCTCCGACCGAGACGCGGATCGCATAGCGGTACTCCTCGATCGCGCGATCGAAGTCGCCCGTCTTCTCCGCAGCCACCGCCGCGTAGTAGCGCGCCGAGGCGTTGTCCGGCCAGAGCCGGAGCACCTCGTCGAACTTCTCCAGCGCCCGCGCGGACTCGCCCCGCTCCTGCAGGACGCGCGCCTCGATCAGGCCGCGCTGCGCGGGGACGGAGATCGCCTCGGCCGTCTCCAGCGCGCGGTCGACCTCCCCGGCCAGCAGCAGCGCGTCGGCGTACCGGAACCAGAGCTGCGGAGCGGGCTCTTCGCCTCCTCCCTCGACGGCCTCGATCGCGCTCGCCAGGGCATCGGCGGCCCGGTCCAGCTCGCGCTGCGCGTGGAGATACTGGGCCAGGTCGAGCCAGGCGCTCACCGCGACGCGCGGGTCGTCCTCGGTCGTCGCCTCGCGGAGAAGGGCCTCTCCCTCTTCCGACTCGCCTGCCAGACGCAGCCGCTCCGCCAGCGCGGTGCGGAACATCCTCCGCTCCGGCTCTGCCTCGAGCGCCCCGCGCAGGATTCCGATCGCGCGCTGCCGATCCCCCTGCCCCTCG
>CAYXLY010000185.1:0-8553 GCA_964466005.1 uncultured Spirochaetaceae bacterium
GTCGGCGGCATCGAGAGCGCGGTCGAGAAGGCGAAGAGCCTGGTCTGACGACACGCCGGCGCGGGTCGGCAGGGGCGCAGGCCGGCGGGGCGTGGGCTCGTAGGAGCCCGTCTCGCATCGCGAGTCGCCCTCGCGAATCGGGTCGCAGCAGCGTGGAAGAGGCAGAGGCAGAGGCAGAGGGAGAGGAAGAGGGATCATGGCATTCGAGCTGGTCGTCGTGACTCCGGAAGGAGAGGCGCTCTCCGAAGAGGTCGAGCAGGTCGTGCTTCCCGGCGAGGCCGGAGAGTTCGGCGTGCTCGAGAGCCACGAACGTTTCCTCACTCCCCTGGTGCTCGGCCCCATGCGGATCCATCGCGGGAGCGGTGCGGAGTCGACCGAGTGGGCCGCGCTCTCGAGCGGCTTCGCCGAGGTCGACGGGACCCGGGTGATCGTGCTCGTCGACTCCTGCTCCCTCGCGAGCGGGATCGACCGGGACGCCGTCCAGGCCCGGCACGACGAGGCCAGGGACGCTCTGGAGAGTCTGCCCGAGACCGAAGAGAACGTCGGCGAGCGGGACCGTCTGTCCGCCGTGATCGCTCGGACCGAGCTCGAGCTCGACGTCGCTGCACGCTGAACGCCGCGCAGGCCCGAGCGCGCTCCGATCCGGCGTGGAGTGAGAGCGCATGACTCTGGTCCCCGACCCCGACTCGGCCCCGCCTCGCATCCGGCTGCACCGGGAGCGCTTTCCGGGTCGACCGATCTTCGACACCGCGATCTCGCATGCGATGCTCCGGAGGGTCGCGTCGGGCGCCGCGCCGGAGAGCCTGCGCCTCTACGACCCGGATGACGCGGTGCTCTTCTCGAGCCTCGACGCGCGCCGGCCCGGATTCGATCGGGCACGCGAGCGCGCGGCCCAGGCGGGCTTCGACGAGGTGATCCGGCTGGCCGGCGGCCACGCCGCCGTCTTCCTGCGACAGTCGATGGCCTTCGCCTGGGCGATCCCCGACCCCGAGGCCAACCTGCATATCCGACCGCGCTTCGAGCGACTCGCCAGTCTGGTCGTGCGGGCGCTTCGTCGGCTCGGTCTCGATGCGCGGATGGGAGAGCTGCCGGGCGAGTACTGTCCAGGCGAGTACAGCGTGAACCTCGGCGGTCGTCTCAAGGTGATGGGGGTGGGACAGCGGGTGATCCGCGGCGGCGCGCATGTCGGCGGTGTGCTCACGGTCGGACAGACGGCCGAGCTGCGCGCGGTGCTGATTCCCGTCTACGAGGCGCTCGGACTCGAGCTGCGGCCAGAGGCCGCAGGAGGGCTGGCCGACGTCGAGCCCGGCCTCACGGTCGAGGACGTGATCTCTTCGTTCCTCGAAGCACTCGCGGAGGAGGGCTGCGAGGTCGAGACGACCGGACTCGACTCCTCGACCCGCCGCGCGGCGGAGGCGCTCGTGCCTCTGCATGCTCCGGCACAGAGCGGCGGCCGCGGCGCCGCCGCACGCAGCGCCGACCTGCGGTCGGCCGATGCGAAGACGCTGCTCCAGGCAGATCGGCTGGTCCGCTCGAGTCCCTCCGATGGATCTCCGGGTCGGAGCGAGCCCGAGGACTGAGACTTCGGGATGGCGCCGGAACGGGCCTGTGCTTCCATTGGCCAGTCGTCTTCCCGACGTCGTTGGCGCGTGACGCGCTCTTCGATCCCAGGGTCCGGAGCCGCGTGTCGGCGACCCGATCCGATCCGACTCGATAGGAGGAATCCATGTCCCGATCTTCCGATCTGCCTCGCGGTCTGCTGCGTGGCGTCGCCCCGCTCCTCGCGATCGGCGTCCTCTGTGGCGCGTCGATCGTGCACGCCGACTCGCCGGAGGCCCTCGCCAGCCTCAAATATCGTCAGAAGCTCATGTCGGCGGTGGGCGCGAACATGGGCGCGATGGGCGACATCATGAAGAACCGGCTCGATCTGCCCGGCCACGTCGAGAGTCATGCGGCGCAGATGGCCGAGAGCGCGAAGCTCGTCGCGGCCGCCTTTCGCGAGCCTGTGACCGAAGGCCCGACCGATGCGAAGCCCGAGATCTGGGAGGACTGGGCCGGCTTCGAGAAGGCGATCGCCGACTTCGAGAAGGCGGCTCGGGGGCTCCAGTCCGCGGCCGCGAGCGGAGACGGCCAGGCCGTCGGTCCGGCGATGAAGGCCCTCGGCGACAGCTGCGGCGACTGCCACGAGCCCTTCCGCAAGCCGAAGGAAGAGTCGTACAAGAATCGTTAGGAGAGAGCGGTGCGCGCGGCACGTCGACCTGGCAGGGCGATGCGGGACAGGCCGAGCGAATTCCGTCTCGTCCTGGCCTCCCTGCTCGTCGGGGTCTGGACGATCGGAGCGCCTCCGGTCTCGGCCGGAGAGCACGATTCCGGCCCGGCCCGGAATGTCGGCTCCGGTGCGGGCTCGAGCGGCGGTCCGAGCGCGGGCTCGCGCGCGGACTCACGCGGCGACGTGCAGGCGGAGCCGGGCACCGGGACGGGAGCGGCCGCCGCCGAGCGCGGCCGCCGCGTCTTTCATGGGACGGGCGGCTGCAGCTGCCATACGAACTATCCGGGCGAGGGCGAGGCAGCTCCCGAGCTGGCCGGCGGTCGTCCGCTCGAGACGCCCTTCGGCGTCTACTACTCGACCAACATCACCCCCGACGACGAGACGGGCCTCGGCAGCTGGAGCGATGCCGACTTCATTCGCGCCATGCGCGAGGGGCTCTCGCCGACCGGTGCGCACTATTTCCCCGTCTTTCCGTACACCTCCTTCACCGGCCTGCGCGATCGCGACCTCGTCGACCTGAAGGCCTATCTCGACTCCCTGCCCGCGATCGAGCGGGCGAGCCCTCCCCCCGATGCGTGGATCCCCTTCCGCTGGCGATGGACGATCGCCGGCTGGAAATGGATGAACTTCGAGTCGCAGCGGATCGAGCGCGATCCCGACCGGAGCGAATCCTGGAATCGCGGCCGCTATCTCGTGCTCGCCGCCGCCCACTGCGGGGAGTGTCATACGCCGCGCACCTGGACGGGCGGCCTCGACCGCTCCCTCTGGCTCGCCGGCTCGCGCGACGGTCCCGAGGGCGAGCTCGCGCCCAACATCACTCCCGACCGGAAGACCGGCATCGGCGACTGGTCCCGCGTCGATCTCGTCTGGTACCTCGAGACGGGCCTCAAGCCCGAAGGCGACGACACCCAGGGCCTGATGGCCGAGGTGATCGAGCACGGCTACTCGAAGCTGCCGCGACAGGACCTCGAGGCCATCGCCGCCTATCTGGAGACGGTGCCCGCGGTGGAGAACGAGGTGAAGGGGAAGGGGGCTGAGTGAGGCGTGGGCACGGCCGCTCGGCTGGCAGAGACCGCCGATCCTCAGGGTCCGGACCGCGGGGACGGGATCAGCCCGCAGCCGCCTTCAGCTTCACCTTGCCGCCCTGGACGACCACCTTGAAGTCGACCCGGTCGCAGCCGAGCTTCTTCTTGAGCGCGGCCTCCTGTCTCGTCACGGCGGCCTGGAGCTTCTCTCGCGTGAGCCCGCTGGCGTTCTGGCCGGTCGCGAGCATGGCGTCGCGGTAGCTCTCGAAGAGGTCGTCGCCCCCGCCCGCCGCGGAGCTGCTCCCTGATGCGCTCCCCCTTCCCGCACCAGCCGGATCGCTGAGGCCGCGCTCGCGGTCGTGGAGGTTCGCCTTGAAGACGTGCCGCTTGTAGGTCCCGGCCTCGATCTGACGCAGGGTATCGTCCCAGCGGCGCTTGAAGGCCTGGAAGCGCCCGTTCAGGCTGTTGAACTTGAAGCGCAGCGCCGTGTTCGTGATGCGGGTATTCGACCAGCGGATCACGATCTTCTGGACCTCCGCCCGCTGCATGGCGGGCTCGGTCGGGCGGCTGCCGAGGAAATACTTCTCGTAGTCGAGCTTCAGCTGGTTCAGCCGGACCTCGAGAAGCTTGAGCTCTTCTTCCGGAGTAGCGGCGTCCATCCCGTCCCCGATCGGCGAGCCCCGCGATCCACTTGAAGCTAAATCCCCTCATTCGAAGAATGCCGGCGAGCTGCGTAGAATGCGGCGATGGCACGCTGGTCGATCGACGGGGCGACCCTGCTGGATCCGGAGTCCCCTGGCGGCTCACGAGATACGCAGGCAGGACGGGGACCGAGCGCGACCCGGGTGGTGATCGACGGGGACCGCATCGAGACGGTCCACTCCGGCGAAGAGGGACCCGCGTCCGTTCCTTCCCTCGGCGACATGCCGCGTCACGACGCGAGAGGGCTGCAGCTGGCGCCCGGCTTCATCGACCTCCATTTTCATGGCGAGCTGCTCTTCGCCGGTCCGGAGACCTTCGCCTCGGCGCTAGAGCGGGCCAGCGCGGATCTGGCTCGCCATGGCACGACCTCGTTCCTGGCCACGACCGTCGCCTGGGAGGCCGATCGCCTGGTCGGCTATGTGACGCGTCTCGTCGACGCAATGACGCATACGCGTCATAAAGGGGCGCGCCCGCTCGGTCTCCACCTCGAGGGTCCGTGGATCAGCCCCGATGCAGCCGGTGCACAGCCCTCGGGAGCGATTCGCTCCTATCGGGCCCACGACGAGGATGTGCTCACGGCCTGCGGGGATCTACTCAAGATGGTGACCCTCGCGCCCGAGCTCGAAGGGGCCGACGCCTTGATTGACGCACTGAATCGACGCTGCGTCATTCCGGCTCTCGGACACAGCCGGGTCGGCTATGACGCGGCCGCGGAGGCCTTTCGACGCGGAATGACGCATGTGACGCATCTCTTCAACGCGATGAGCGGGCTCCATCATCGCGAGCCGGGGCTGGCCGGGGCGGTGCTCGGCGGTCTGGAGGGCGTGAGCTGTGATCTGATCTGCGACGGCGTGCACGTGGCGCCGCCGATCGTCCGGGTGGCCTCTCGCTGTCTCGGCGAGCGGCTCTGCCTGATCAGCGACCGCATCGATCTGCCGCCGGAGAGGCAGGGGACGTTCGGGGAGGAGACGGGGCTCGATTTCGGGTCGGGGGACCTGGTCGACGACGGACAGGCGTGGCGGCTGTCCACGGACGGTCGGCTGGCGGGGAGCCGACTCACGCTCGACCGCGCGATCCGGAACGCCTGCGCGTACCAGGCGATGGACCCGCTCGGCGCGATCGCCTCCGTGACGCTGAGACCGGCCCGACTGCTGGGGATCGAGGACGAGATCGGCACCCTGCGGCCGGGCTCGCGGGCCGACCTCGTGCTTCTCGACGGCGCCGGTGAGGTCGTGGAGACCTGGGTCGGGGGCGAGTGCGTCTACTCGGCGCGCGATCCGTCGACGGGCGATCCATCGGCTCGCGTCGCGAGTCGGCCGGGCCGCGTCGGGGCGGCCTGAGGCGGACCCTCCCGTCGGGTCCGTCCGCTTCCCGGCATCAGCGCGAGGCCCAGCGCCACGAGCAGCGCGGGGCCAGGCTCCGGGACGACCTGCCAGGTCAGGGCATCCCCGATGAAGAAGGGCGACGCGCCGGAATCGTGGGTGATGCGAAGCGTGTCGAACTCGATGTCCTCGAAGCCCAGGATCTGGGCGGTGCAGCAGGCCGCCTGCGCGTGCATGAAGCTCTCGACGACCGAGCCGCCCAGGATCGCCTCGAAGAGGAAGTCGTTGCCCGCGTTACCGGCGAACTCGAGCGCCGCGGCGTCGACCGTGCGCGAGAAGAGGAAGTCCACGCTCGGGTTCGAGATCGAGGTGCCCGTCAGGAAGTTCGCGATGTTGCGGCGATCCCAGCCGACGGGCCTCCGGTTGTCCTCGAGCCAGACGTTCGGCGAGAACTCGACGCCGAAGCCCGCATATTGGGTCGTGAGGACGGTGCCCGCACTCAGCCGGATCTCGTCGAAGTCGAGCGAGATCGCGTCGGGTCCGAAGAAGGAGAAGTCGGTAGCGGGTGTGGCCCGGGCGACCGAGCTGCCCAGCACGAGGCCGAGGATCGCGGACAGGCCGAGCGCGAACCGTGCCCACCTTCTCTCGCGGGATCGCGCGCGAGCGAGGCCGGAGGCGGTGGCGGGGGACATGTCGAGGGGCATGGGGGGATCCTCCTGAAGGTGGTCCAGTCGACCTTCCCTTCGGCGGATCAGGGATTCACTTGAGGACGGGGGCGCTCTTGCCGCAGAGCTGCCTCGGGGTCGCCGTCCGGGTGCGGCCTCGCCGCCGGATCTGCGGTCCGGCGGGCTTCGAACGCGCGTCGCCGGGACGTCCGATCGGTGCGCCGTCGGGATTCAGTCGATGGCCGCGCGATCGGGTGGCGGCCCTCCCGCGTCTCGGGCCCGGCGGATCGGCTCGGAGTGATCCCAGTCGGCGAGCAGCGTGTTGAGGGCGGTGACGAGCAGGAGCGGCTGGTCGAGCATGAGATGGTGCCCGGCCTCGGGGATCTCGATGACCGGGCTCACGCGTCCGAGTCTCTCGTACATGTACTCGCCGATGTCCTCGGTGACGAGCCCGTTCTCCGATCGCAGAAGCGCGAGCCGGCATTTCACGTCGGCAAGATGGGGACGCGCGAGCGCTCGCGGATTGCCGTCGAAGGCGCCGAAGACCTGATGGTCGAACTTCCAGCTGAAGCCGCCCTCGACCGGGCCGAGCGAGCGGGGACCGAGCTCGTGCATGACGTAGTCGAGATAGTGGCGCTGCGGCGGCACGGTGCGGAAGCGCGCGAGCGCCTCCTCGGAGCTGGCATACACGCGGGGCTTGCCGAACGCGTTTCCGATGCGAGCGGCGTCGACCTCGGGGTCGGGCTTGCTGACCGGAGAGTCGCAGATGACGACGCCGGCGAGCCGAGCAGAGTGAAGCGCTGCGGTCACGATCGTGACGAAGCCCCCCATGCTGTGTCCGACGATGACGGGCGCCCCCCCGATTCCCGCACTCCGGGCGACGGCCATCACCTCTGCCGCCCAGACCTCGAGTCCGTAGCGATCGCGTCGTCCACTGTCGCCGTGGCCGGAGAGGTCGAGCGCCGCCACGCGGTAGCGCTTCGCGAAGCGGGCCGCGACATGGGTCCACCAGTGGGCATGGGCTCCACCGCCGTGCACGAAGACGAGGCCGGGGCGTCCCGGCTCGCCCCAGGCGAGAAAGTGGATCGGGCAGCCGTCGACCTCGACCTGCTCGTCGGTGAACGGGACGGCGAGCGCCTCGCGATACCACTCCGGGGCGGCGGGATGGATCCCGGATCTCGCGTCGTCCGTCAACGAGACTCTCCCGCGCGGCCGCCCGGCCGCTCGTCCCGGGTGGCCGACCGCTGCCCGAGGGCTTCCCGGGCGCCACGCCGCCCACCCGCTCCGTCCGGATCCGGCGTCGCAGGCCGACCCGGCGCGTGCGGACCCGGAATGAAGCGCTCGGACTGCAACCGTTCGAGCCACTCGACCAGCATGTCTTCGGTGTCGATGCAGTCCTGGAATCCGGCCTGTCGGAGCTTCACCGTGCTGAGCAGTGAGGGCGGAGGCGGCTCATCGCGACCGGTGTTGAGCAGGAGATCGGCATAGAGGCCGGACTCGTCGACCCACTCGAGGAGGTCGGGCGCCTGCAGCCGCTCCGCCTCGACGAGCGACGCCCAGCGCTCGACGCGGTCGGGCAGGAACGCTGCGAGTCTGCACGGCTCGGGCTCGCCGAGCTCCATGTCCATCGCCCGCGCCACGGCCGGCCAGAGATTCTCCCAAAGGAAGACGTCGCCATTGCTGACGTTGAAGGTCTCGTCTCGAGCCGCGGGCGAGCGGGTCGCCCAGAGGAGCGCGCGCGCCAGCAGCCGGGCATCGACTCCGTCCTGAGGGGCCGTCCTGCCGCCGGGCCATCGCAGCGGCTGGCCCTCCGCCTTCATCAGACTCGCGAAGGCCGCGACGGCGGCGAGCGGATTCATGGGCGATCCGAGGGCATGGCCGAAGACGACCGGGGGCCGCCAGATGGTGAAGTGGAAGCCGGCGCGGGCTGCCCGGCTGCGGAGCAGGTCCTCCTGCAGCCAGTAGAAGCTCTCGTGGTCGTCTCGCGCCTCCCGCTCGCGCCCCGGCACGCGGATCGGATGGAGATGGGCTCCATAGGCCTTCGCACCCTGGAGCAGACTCACATGCTCGAGGACGCCCGAGGCACCCGACCCCGCCGACCTGCCGGCCCCTCCAGGCGCGTTCCCGGTCTCGAGGGCGTCCAGCAGGTTCTCGAGCATCCGGCGGTTGGTCTCCATCAGCTCGCGATCCCGCCAGCCGCCCACCAGACCCGGTCGTTCCTGAAGCGCGCAGTAGACGAGATGGGAGAAGGCCGGCTGTGCCCGAGGCGCTCCAAGCGCCCTGCGACAGGCTTCCCGGTCGAGCAGGTCGACGGAGAGATGGGAGATCCCGGCGAGGCCCGGAGCCCTTCGGGAGAGCCCCGTCACCTCCCAATCGGGCGACGCCGCGAAGACCTCGAGCGCGGCGCGCCCGATCAGCCCGCTGGCAGCCGCGACGAGCACGCGTCCGACCGATCCGTCCCCCGAGCGAGGGAGCCCGACCGTGCCTGATGCCGCCACGTCCACCACCGAAGAGAACGCGCCCCGTCCCGTCCCGCCCCGCGGTCACGGGCGCACCGATCCCCTGGTGGC
>CAYXLY010000186.1:0-8538 GCA_964466005.1 uncultured Spirochaetaceae bacterium
TACGAGGC
Source organism: uncultured Spirochaetaceae bacterium (assembly GCA_964466005.1). GTDB lineage: Bacteria > Myxococcota_A > UBA9160 > UBA9160 > UBA4427 > UBA4427. Next base: position 9 of record CAYXLY010000186.1, read on the forward strand.
CGCGCTCGATCGGGAGAAGGCCGTCGAGGATCTCGATGTCCTGATGGCGGCCCTGCCTGCGGACGTGCGGGTTCGCGAGGCGCGCCTCAATCTCCTGATCGACCTGAAGCGCTTCGACGAGGCGCGGGAGGCGATCGAAGACCTCCGCGCCCTGATGCGGAAGAAGGGCCTCAAGCCGTCGGCACAGGCGATCTTCTGCGCCTCGGCGGCCCGCTTCGAGCGCGATCGCGGGGAGCCCGGCGTCGCGCGCGAGGCGTTGCGGGAATGTCTCGAGCGGTTTCCGGGAAGTCCGGACGTGGTCTTCTCGCTCGTGGAGATCCTCGACGAGGAGGGGGCCGAAGAGCAGGCGACCCGGGAGCTCGAGGCGGCGGCGACGGCGCATCCCGGCAGCTTCCGGATCCAGCACGGCCTCTCGAGGCGGCTCACGGAGCTCGGCCGGGTCGAGGAGGCGGAGGACGTGCTCCTGCGGGCGGCGGCGAACGGATCCGGCGCCGGCCCCTGGCTGGCCCTGGCCGACCTGCGCGTCTCTCGGGAGGACGTGATCGGTGCGACGGAGGCGATCGATCGGGGACTCAGGGCCGAGACCGGGAGTGCGCCGGGGGATCCCGACTTCTCCTGGTCGGGGATCTCGTCCGCCGGGCTCTTCGCTTTCGGAGACGTCTTCGTGCGCGCCCACGAGTTCGAGAGGGTGAACGAGATCGTCTCGCTCCTTCAGAGCGAGGAGGAAGCCTACGCGCTGCTGTTGGAAGCGCGTATGCGCCTGGAGAAGGGAGATCCGGCCGCTGCGCTGGAGACCTACGACGAGGCCTTCCGGTCCTGGCCGGCCAATCCCGGGGCTCGCTATCTGGCCGGACAGGCCGCGATGGCCGTGGGGGAGTTCGATCGGGCGGCAGCGCACTACCAGGACTCGCTTCGCTCGGACGCCGCGGCCACCGATGCGGGTCTGATCCTGGCGCGCATGCAGATGGCCCAGGGAGTTCCGGGCGCGGCGATGGAGACCCTCGGATTCTACGCACGCTCCAATCCGGACGATCCGCACGCGATGCGGCTCTATGGCTCGGCGGCCGTCCAGGCGGAGCTCTACGAGCACGCGGAGAGCGCGCGCGCCCGGCTGGCGAGCCGGAGGGACTGGGCCGGCATCGCACTCGCCGATCAGGCCACGGATCTGGCACGCGTCGTGAGCCTCGAGGAGGCAAGGCGCTATCTGGAGTCGTCCTCCGAGCTGGAGTCGCCCTCGCATTTCGAGGCGCTCTCGAGCTGGGTCGAGATCGTCTCCGCCATGGGCGAGACGGAGCGCGCGAGGTCTCGCGTCGAGGCCCTCGTCCAGGCGCAGCCCGGCGCGGCGGGCTACCGGATCGTCCAGGCCCGCATCCTCCGTCGCGAAGGTCGACCGACTGCCGCCCTCGAGGCGATCCGCGAGGCCGTCGCCCTCGAGCCGGAATCGAGAGCGGCTCAGCTGGAGCACGGGGCCATTCTCGCCGAGGAGGGAGGCGTGGACGAGGCCGTGGCGGCCTACGACCGCGCGACGGCTCTCGATCCGCTCGATCCCGAAGCCGCGTTCCGCGCCGCGACCCTGCTGCGCGACACGGGGCGGATCGAGGAGGCTCGGGATCGACTCGCAGGGCTGCTTGAGCGTCATCCGTGGCATGGCGGTGCGGCGCTCGTGCTGGCCCGTCTCGAGCTCGAGCGGGATCCGGCGAGCGAGCAGGCGTTGATCCTCTCCCGCCAGGCGGCCCGCTTCAGTCGCGCCGCGGGACCCGAGTCATTCGAGCTGCTCGCCCGCGTCCTGCTGGATCGGGAGGAGCCCGAGGAGGCCGTCGTCGCGCTCGACCGGGCTCGTCGAAAGGGACTGCTCACGGCGACGGCCCGCTATCGGCTGGCCCTGGCCCTGATGGCCGTCGGAGACGAGAAGGCCGCCCGACGCGAGCTGCGGGCCGCGCTGCAGGCGCCCGACTTCGAGGAGAGGAAGGCCGCGCGAGCGCATCTCGAGGCCCTGGACGGATCGGAGGCGACATCGGGATGAGGACGCCGGGATTCGAGAACGACGGAGGACCGGCTCGATGGCGCCCGTTTCGCCGCGCGGGGGCTCTCGTCGGCCTGCTGCTCCTGGTCGTCGGCTGCGGGGGCGAGGGAGCCGAGCGAGGCGTGGCGGACTTCGACACCCGCCCTCCCGGCACTCTCGAGGATCTGGCGACGTTGTCCGGCCGGGACGACCTGAACGTCGTCTTCATCCTGATCGACACGCTGCGATCCGACCGGATGAGCGCCTACGGGTACGAGCGCGCGACGACGCCGACACTGGATTATTTCGCGAAGACCGGCGTGCGCTTCGCGCGGCATCGGGCGCAGTCGTCCTGGACCAAGACCTCCATGGCCTCGCTCTGGACGAGCCTCTATCCGCAGCGGACCGGTGTCCTGAACTACAGCCACTCGATCTCGGACGAGGCGAGGATGCCGGCGGAGATCTTTCGGGAGGCGGGCTTCACGACGGTCGGACTCTGGCGCAACGGCTGGGTCGCGCCGAACTTCGGCTTCGATCAGGGCTTCGACTACTACCAGTCTCCGAAGGCGCGTCAGGCGCCGAGCGCTCTTCGTTTGAAGGAGGGGGCGGGCCGGATCGACGGGACGGACATCGACTCGGTGTTCTCGGGCATCGAGTTCCTGCGGGCGAACCAGGATCGCCGATTCTTTCTCTACATCCACATGATGGACGTGCACCAGTACATCTCGACGAAGGAGACGGCCGTCTTCGGGACGACCTACTCCGATGCCTACGACAACTCGATCCTGTGGACCGATCAGCAGATCGCACTTGTCCTCGAGGCGCTCTTCGACCTCGATCTCTTCGATCGGACGCTGGTCGTGGTCGCTTCGGATCATGGCGAGGCCTTCGGGGAGCACGGATCCGAAGGACACGCAAGAGGAGTGCATTACGAGGTCGTCAACACGCCGTTCATGATCTTCTTTCCGATGCGGCTCCAGCCCGGCATCGTGGTTCCGGCCCCGACCCAGAACATCGACGTCTTTCCGACTCTCTTCGACCTCGTGGGAATCGAGCGGGATCGGGAGACCGACGGGAAGTCACGCGCGCCGTGGTTGACGGGGGATCGGCGAGGTGACAAGATCGACGAGAGCTACGCACAGCTGGATCGGAGCTGGGGGCATGCGAAAGAGCCTTCGCGAATGATTCTGGGGATTCGCGAGGGGCCCTATCGGCTGATCCATCACGCCCACGATCCGACGCTGGACCGGCTCTACGATGTCGAGACGGATGTCGGAGAGTTCGAGGATCTCGCCCCTCGGCTCGGGGGGACCGTGGAGAGGCTTCGAGAGCGGGCGAAGGACCATCTGACACTTCGGACGCCCTGGGCGCGCGAGGCGCCGAGCGTCGAGCTGGACGCGCTCCACCTCCGTCAGCTGCGCGCACTCGGATACTCGATCGAATGATGAGGATCGGAGGGTCACCCTGAACGGCACGAGACCGCGACGAGAGAGGCCGCGACGAGAGAGGTCGGTCCGAGGGGAAGAGGCCGGGACGAGAACGCCCGCTACGGGGGAGGCGGGCAGAGGAAGCCCGGCACGCGTCGAGAATCAACCCCGATCGAAGGTCACCGAGGTCGCCTCGGAGGTCCACGACGGAGTCCGAGGGGTCGGAAGACCCGGGTCGGAGGACGGGATCGGAAGCCAGGGGGTCGGAAGGATCGAGCCCATCTGATCGAATGAGAGGAGTCCAGTGTCGTCCTTCGCGCCCAGGACGCATCTCCAGCTCGAAGACATCCGTTCATGGGGGAGTCGAATCGGTCGTCTCGTGCTCGGCATCGGGCTCGCGACGATCGGGCTCCTCTCGAGCGATCCGTCCGCTCGGGCCCAGTCGGGCTCTGCCGCCGAGGACGATCCCTTCGCCGGCATCGAGGAGATGGTCGTCGTCGGGACCGGCGCCGCGGCGATCTTCCAGAAGCAGGAGGTCTCGGCGATCGCCTTCGACGCCGACTACCTCGAGGCGCTCGGCGCCAACGACATCTCCGACATCTCCCAGTTCACGCCGAATCTGGAGATCCGGACCCCTTTCGCCGCCTCGAACCCCACGCTCTTCATCCGGGGCGTCGGGCTGCGCGACTTCAACGCCAACTCGTCCTCCTCCGTCGCCGTCTACAACGACGAGATCTACATGAACTCGCCGGCGGGCCAGCTCGCTCAGCTCTTCGACGTCGAGAACATCGACGTGCTTCGCGGGCCCCAGGCGACCCTCTATGCGCGCAACGCCTCGGCAGGCACGATCCGGGTGCTGGCTCGAAAGCCCACCGGAACGCCGGGCGCCAACGTCGGCGTCACCTACGGCCGATTCAATCAGGTCGACATCGACGGCGCGATCGAGAACGTCCTCGTACCGGACGTACTGTCGATCCGGACCTCGGCCAAATACAGCCGGCGGGACGGATTCACGCATAATCGATGCGCCGATCCGCGCTTCAGCTCGCCGCCCCCGCCGCCGAACAACAACTTCCGGAGCTTCGATTTCCGGGTCCACAACGCCTGCTTCAACTCGGACAACGTCGGGAACATCTTCTTCCGACCGCCCAATGCCTGGGTCGTCGGCGAGCCCGCTCCGGTGAAGGAGTGGGTGAACGACGTCCACAACTGGGCCGCCCGGACGATCCTGCGGCTCCAGGTTCCGGTCGCCGAGATGGATTGGCAGCTGAACCTGCACGGGGGCCAGAACCGGGGTGATGCCCGGCAGTTCCAGATGATCGTGGCCCAGCAGGGGCCTTCGGAGCTCGTGCCCGACACCGACGTGGCCCTGGCCAACGCGGGCTACGCGGACCCGGACAACCAACGGGTCATCAACAACGCGTCGCTGTCGATCGGGATCGACAGTCCCTTCGAAGGCGACCCCTTCGCGGGTGACTTCAACAACGTGGAGAAGGAGAAGATCGACCTCTTCGGCGCCAGCCTCGTCGGCGACATGCAGCTCGGACCGGTCCATCTCACCACCATCACCGGCTACGAGTTCAGCAAGCGCGACACCGAGATCAATCTCGACGGCTCCCCGCTGATCCGTCTGGAGCCGATCCTCCGGAATCGGGCCTTCCAGGCGACCCAGGAGATCCGGCTGGACTGGCAGCCCACCGACTCCCTCGACTGGCAGCTCGGGAGCATGTTTCTCTACGAGGGGCTCAGCGTCCGGAACGACTTCGACCTCGGCCTCATCGCCGGCAACCGGACCCAGGACTACACGTTCTTCACTCGCTACAGCGCGAGCTGGCTGAACATGGCCTGGGACCCCTCGGACGCCTTCAAGGTCGAGGGCGGAGTGCGCCTCAACTACGAGGAGAAGGAGCTCAACCTCTCCAGCACGGTCCTGAGGGGGGCACAGCCCCCTCGAACCGATTTCGCCAACTCAGCGGCCAAGGAGCTCGGCTTCGCCGGCGATCTCAAGTTCACCTATCGACCCGCAGAGGACGTCGCGTTCTATCTGAGATACGCCCGGGGCTGGAAGGGGCCGCACATCAATGCCGGGGTCGTCAACCCGGCCGCGACGACCTCGGACGGGCAGTCGCTCACGACGCCCGTCGATCCCGAGAAGATCGACTCGGTCGAGCTCGGCATGAAGGCCCAGTTCTGGGGCCAACGGATCAAGGCGAACTGGGCCCTCTTCTATTACGACTACCAGGACATCCAGGTCTTCCAGCTCCGGAACACCTCGGGCGGCGTCCCCGTCCAGGAGCTGATCAACGCGAACGACGCGGACATCTTCGGCTTCGAGGCCGAGCTGGACGTGAAGCCTTTCGAGGCCTGGGGCCCGATGATCCTGGATCAGCTCTGGATCCACACCACCTTCGCGTGGCTGGACAGCGAGTACACGGACTTCGTGAAGAGGACCACCACGACCCAGGCCGTCGGCAACACCGCGGTGACCAACATCATCATCGAGGACTTCAGCGGCAACCGGCTCATCAACTCGCCCGAGTTCTCGTTCGTCGGCTTCGTGGCCTGGCCGCTCGGGGGGGATTGGGGAGCCCTGATCCCGCGCGTCGACTGGTCGTTCAAGGACAAGATCTTCTTCACCCAGGCCAACATCGACGTGGCGAGCCAGGATGCGCTCTGGCTCTTCAATCTCCGACTGACCTACAAGTCGCCGAACGACCGGTTCGAGATCTCGGGCTGGATCGAGAACCTCACGGACCAGGCCTACACGCTGGACGTGTTCAACCTGGCACGGCTCAACGACACGATCGTCTTCGCCATCGGGGACCCCCGAACCTATGGCGTGACCTTCAGGGCGAGGTTCTAGGCGCGATGGGAGGGAGATGCAGGCTCCGGATGGACATGGAGATGCGGATGGAGATGGAGATGGAGAGGGGAGAGGGCGCGTGACGTTTCGAGCCATCCAGATCTTCGGGACTCTGGTCCTGCTGCTGTCCGTCATCGGCGTCGCTCCCGGCTGCGACGAATCGGGAGGAGGGCGCCCGAGCGACGTTCCCGTCACCGCCGAGGAGATGGAGGTCGCCGTCCGAAACGCGCTCGACACGCCCGACACGTTGGATCGGACGGCGCGACTGAGCGATCTGATGCAGGGGCTCGACGCCCGGACGCTCGTCGGCGCCCAGAGGGCCTTCGAAGAGCGGATGCGGGCGGTGGAGTCGCAGGATGCCGCGCTCTTCGCGAACGCGGCGGCCCGGATCGATCCCCTGGCGGCCATCGAGTATTTCCGGACCTGGGACCGCGGCGGGCTGCGGCGAGCCGCCCTCTCCGAGGCGGTCTTCTACTGGACGCGTCACGGGGGCGCGTCGGAGGCACGGAAGCTGGCGGCGTCGGAGGCGGAGGGCATCGACGGGCCTCGCCGTCGCAACGTGGTGATCAACGCCACCGCGAAAGGCCTGGCGGTCACCGGCGCCTACGACGAGCTGAACGCACTGCTCGCCGACTATCCGGACGAGGCGGCGCGGGACGCGCTCGTCTTCGCGGTCCTGCGCGAGCTCTATCGGCGGGACTGGGAGGCGCCGCGTGCGTGGTACGACTCGATCTCGTGGAGTGAGGAGGATCTCGCCCTCAAGCGGGCCATGACGCGCATCTTCATGAGCCTCCAGACGCGGGCCGACGGACGGATCGGCGCCGCGCTCTACGAGGAGCACGAGTCGAACGATCCCGAGGGCGCGCCCGTGCTCCTCGAGAGCGTGGCCCGGGTCTGGGCAGAGCAGGAGCCGGCCGCCTCGATCGGCTGGGTGCTCGAGCGGCCAGAAGGAAGCGAGCGGATCGCTGCGCTGCGTTCCGTCGCCTATGAATGGCTCGAGCGCGAGCCGGAGGCGGCGGCGCCCTGGATCACGGATCATCTCGAGGATCCCGTGATCGAGGATGCCATGCTCTTCCCCCTCACGCAGTGGATGATGACGAGCGATCTCCAGCGGGCGCTGGAGCTGGCCGAAGGGCTCGACCGGCCCAATCAGAGATCGCGCGCGCTCAAGCAGATCCTCGTTCTCTGGGGACGAGAGGATTACGAGGCCGCGGACCGATACATGACCGAGGTGGGCGTGCCGGAAGACGTCGAGCGCGCCGTGCGCGGCGTGCTCCGGATCCGGCGTCGTCAGAGCGAGGCCGCCGGGTCGGGAGAGCCCGAATGAGGAAGAGCCCGCCTCGACGCGTCGACCGCTCGCGGAAGACGCTCGCCGTCGTCCGACTCGCCGCTGCGTGGCGTCCAGGCCGGGGCTTCGTCGGCCTCGTGGCGATCGCGATCGCCTGGATCCCGCTCGGTCTGATGCCGAAGGCGGCCGGGGCCGAGGTCGACCGCGAGGAGACGGAGTCCGCAGGCTGGGCGCCCGCGCTGGGATTCGGATTCGGCTTCCACAGCCAGGCGATCGATGGCTTCGAGAGCGCCAACGGCGTCGATCTGGAGCCCTCGACGGGAGACTCCCTGCTCTCGGAGCTCTTCAATCTGAATGGGACCCTGTACACGCCCCTGCAGCTCGACGTGCCCTCGAAGCCGAGGCTCTTCCTCCGTGCCTCCGTCCAGATCCCGCTGGCGGAGCAGCTGATCTCCTCGAGCAGCGATCGGGAGTTCGAGGCCGAGCGGGACTTCCAGGCGCCGGGGAATCCGCCGACCAACCCGGACTTCGTCGCGAACTGTCCCGCTCAGATCGAGGGCAGCGCGGGAAGCCCGGTCGACACGAGTTCCTGCACCCTCGGATTGCGGAATCTCGTGACGGTCAACGCGATGTGGACGGCCGGAATCGGCGTCGACTTCACGCTGCCGATCGACCGGCACCAGTTCCACGTGATGCCCGCCCTCGAGTATTTCGGGCAGTCGGTGCAGAGCGAGTCGGAGATCGAGCGCAGCTCCTCGGCGACCCGGGCCTCGGACCTCGTGGAATCGAGCAGTTCGAAGGGAAGCTCCGAGATCCTCCACGGCATCAGCCCCTCCCTCACCCTCGCCGTCGACGTCCACGAGACGGGCCCCTTCGTATTCAGCCTCTATCTCGGGGGGAGGGTCGCCTGGCTGCTGTCGGATCGGGACGTCGCGCTCACCTCGAGCTTC